>JBDIAV010000003.1:0-94978 GCA_039812645.1 Actinomycetaceae bacterium | reverse complement strand
GGTTCGCTACATTTGGAGAGTTTTCGACGACGACGCAGAACGAGCGTACGAGCGTTCACGCTCGATACCGAGTTCCAGGAAGTCGGCTGTCATCGAAGATGCACGACGACGAAATCCGAACACTTCCCCACCCCACCCACGTGACGGTTACCATCAGTCCTCTCGCCATCGGGGCGTATAGGCTACTTCCATGGCATTAAGTTTCGAGACCCGCACAATTGAAGAGCTCGCTGCAGAGAGGTCACGCAAGTGGTCCGCGTTCCCCGGCACGATTGGTATGTGGGTTGCGGAGATGGACTTCGGAATTAGCCCTGAGATTCGCGACTATCTCATTAGCGAAGCCCACCGCGGCTCGCTCGGATATCTGCCTCCTCACGAGGCCGACGCTATCCTCAACGTCACTTCTCAGTGGCTTTCCCGTTTTGACTGGACCCCATACACCAACCGTATGCTTCTCCTTCCTGAGGTTCTCGCGGGTCTGCGCATTACCATCGAGCACTACTCGGCACCAGGATCCCCCGTCATCGTTCCCACCCCGGCCTACATGCCGTTCCTTACCATCCCCGGCGAGTTCGACCGCGAGGTTATTGAAGTTCCAAGTCTGCGCGACGACGACGGCGTGTGGCACATGGACCTGGAGGGTATTGAAGCAGGCTTCCAGCGCGGGGCCGAAGTGGTTGTGCTGTGCAACCCGTGGAATCCCACCGGCCGCTGCCTCACCCATGAGGAACTTGCGGCGCTCGACGCCCTCGTGACCAAGTACAACGGTCGGGTGTTCGAGGACGCTATCCACGTTCCTCTCATTCTTGACGGCACGTACATTCCTTACGCCACGGTAAGTGACGAGGCCCCGAACCACACCATTACCGCCGTTGCTGCCTCCAAGGGATGGAACATCCCGGGGCTCAAGTGCGCTCAGCTTATTTTCAACAACGACGCCGACTGGGAGGCCTTCAAGCCGCACGCCCACGCCGCCACTGAGCCGACCTCCACGGTGGGTGCCCGCGCTGCCGGCATTTGTTTCAGTACCTCCCAGGAATGGAACGACGACGTCCGCGACTACCTCCGCGATAATCGCGACCTCCTTCAGGCCCGCGTGGCCGAGTGGGAGGGCGTCAGCATGGCGCCTGTCGAAGGCACCTACATCACCCTCCTTGACTTCAGTGAGCTAGCAGACCGGGGTATCTTTGGCAGCGCAAACCCCGCAGAGTTCCTGCGCAAGAAGGCCGGGGTGGCACTCACCGCGGGCAGTGCATGCGGTAGCGATTACACCAACTTCGCACGCATGATCTTCGCGACGCCTCGACACATCCTTGTTGAGGCACTCGATCGCATCGAGCAAGCTCTATACTAGGGCCTCAATTCAAGCGCTTCACGTGGTGAGGAGCTGAGAGATCCCGCCAATAGGTCATGGCCTACTGGCGGGATCTTCTTATACAGGACGTCGCGGCTCTCATCAGTCGGGATGTCGTGTACAAGCCCCTCACCTCATCGATTGATGCGCCCTAATCTCGGCGCAGCACAGGATTTCGGAAGGAACCAATACTTTCGCAGGAGACCTCCACATCCTGCCCAGCTTCGATTTCACCGGATTCCGCCCCGCCCACACCCGCGGGTATGCCGGTGAGAACGATGTCGCCCGGTAGCAGGGTGAAGATCGAGGAGGCGTGCGCAACCAGCTCAGCAACCGAAAACATTAACTTTGAGGTGGATCCCTCGTGGCGCACCTCGCCGTCGACCTTCGATTCCAACTTCAGGTCCGCAGTATCCAGATCCGTCTCAATCACGGGTCCAATCGGGCATGAGGTGTCGAAAGCCTTGGCTCGGGTGTTGTCACCTGCGGCCGCCGACACATCGTTGGCTACCGTGTACCCAAAGATGACGTCTTTCACGCGAGAAACGGCAACATCCTTGCAGGCGCGTCCAATGACCACCGCCAGTTCGGGCCCGTGGTAAGCCGTCTTTGCCCAGGGTGGCAGCACAACCGGGTCATCGGGGCCAATGACGGACGTGTTCGGCTTGAGGAACATCGTGAGATCAGCGAGCGATGTCGCTCCCCCAGCCTCGGCATCGACACCAAAGGTGCCCTCGTATCCCACCACCTTCGAGCGAGGAATCATGGGTGCGACGAGATGGGCATCGTCGGCTGAGATACGCTGGCCCGTGGCCTCGATTTTCCCAAACAGAGGATCATCAGATAGGACGAGGTAGGTCCCGGTCTCTTCGTCGAGCGCGGCAAAACGAGGGCCTTGATCCAGGCTGAGTCGTGCAATCTTCATGCCACCAGACTAAAGCGCGCTCCACGCACTCGAATAATCATTTTGTCCCCGGCAGAATTCAATTCACATCCCTGCCGCATAGATCCGTCCGGCTGGCCCAAATGCCCTCACCCCAATGTGCTACATTCCGGTGTAACACCACATTAACCTCGATGCTACGACCCTGTGAGGAGCACCGTGAAGAAGCACGCAGATGGTTCATGGAGCGCTAACCCCGTGACCACCATGGAACCCTACAAGACGGTCCCCTGGCTCATCGAGACCCGTGCAAAGCGACGCCCGGATAGCATCTGCATCGAACGCAAAAGCCGTTTTGGCTCACGTTGGCTCCCGGTCACCGCGGCCGAGTTCGACAAGTCCATTCGTCGTGTAGCCCACGGTCTCCTTGGCGTGGGTGTTACTCCCGGAGAGTCCATTGCAATCTTTGGTGCGACCTCCTATGAGTGGAGTCTGCTGGACATGGCAGCACTAAGCGTCGGCATCGTCGTCGTTCCTATCTACGAATCCGATTCCGCCGAACAGATCCGCTGGATACTAGAGGACTCGAACATTCGGCTCACGTTCGCGGACAACTCCGCCCACGCCGAACTCGTCGAGTCGGTCCGTACCGACACCCTTCTGCCCACGATGCTTATGGACGAGGACGGGTTCGCCGCACTCTATGAAGCCGCCGATACCGTGAGTGAAGGAACCGCGCTGGTCCAACGCGAAGCCGTCACCGCAGACACTCTCGCCACCATTATCTACACGTCGGGAACCACCGGCCGCCCGAAGGGTGTGGAGCTCACACACGGCAATATGGTGTTCTCCACGCTAACCGTCCTCAAACACGAGCGGGCAATCATCAACGAAGAGACATCTCGGGTTCTTCTCTTCCTTCCGCTTGCTCACATCATGGCCCGCATTGTGTTCCTGTACGGCGTCTCTGGCAAGGGCCGTATCGGTCACGTTGCGAACACCAACAGCCTTATCGCCGACCTCCAAGGTTTCAAGCCCACCGCCCTGCTCGTCGTACCGCGCGTTCTCGAAAAGATCTACAACGCTGCGGAGGCAAAGACCGGCGGCGGCACGAAGCTCAAGATCTTCCGCTGGGCCGTGCAAGTGGCCGTTGAGAACTCGGAAAAGTCGCACCATGGACCTGTCTTCAGAGTCAAGCGTGCCCTTGCCAACCGGCTCGTGTGGTCGAAGCTCACAGCCGTGTTGGGATCTGACTGCCACTTTGCCGTATCCGCCGGAGCTCCCCTCGGTAAACGGCTCGGCCATGTCTTCCGTGGAATTGGACTGACAGTCATTGAAGCCTTCGGCCTCACTGAGACCACGGGCCCCGCAACTCTCAATCACCCCACAGCTCTCGTTATGGGAAGCGTAGGACAACCGTTGCCCGGTACCTCTGTTCGTGTCACGGACGACGGCGAAGTGTTCTTACGTGGGCCCCACATCATGCGTGGATATCACCGCAACCAGGAAGCAACAGCCAGCGTCATTGATGAGCACGGTTGGTTCCACACGGGAGATGTTGGTGAGGTTGATTCCAAGGGCTTCTTGACGATCACGGGCCGTAAGAAGGAACTCATTGTGACAGCCGGTGGCAAGAATGTCGCCCCCGCCATCCTTGAGGACAAACTTCGTGGACATCCACTCATCTCACAGGTGGTAGTGATTGGCGATCAGCGCCCCTTCATCTCAGCTCTCCTTACACTCGATGCAGAAATGCTTCCTGGCTGGCTCTCGACCCACGGACTTTCTTCGATGGACGTGGCGGAAGCTTCGCACCATCCAGACGTTCTTGCCGCGCTTCAACGCGCCGTGGACCGTACCAATAGCCAAGTCTCCCGCGCAGAGTCCATCCGAAAGTTTTCTATCGTTTCAGGCGACTTTACCCAAGAGAATGGCCTGCTCACGCCCTCAATGAAGGTCAAACGCGAACGTGTGCTTGCACGGTATTCCGACGCAATTGAGGAAATTTATTCAGGAAAATCGACAGAAAAGAAATAACAACCAACCACTCCCTTATACGTATATGTTCGTACATTGATTGTGCTAGGATGTACAATAAGGGTCATCGGTGATATCGTCGATTTCTTATTATTTGCTGGTGCCCGCCCCATGGCGACGGGCACCACTCGTCGCACTCACAACTCTCACTCGAAGTCACAAGGAACAGAACGTTGCCCCCAAAGAAGAACCTGAAAAGGGACCCCGAAGGCACACGACAGGCCATTTTGGAGGCCGCTCTCGCTGAGTTCGCTAAATTTGGATACTCAGGTAGCCGAATCGACGCCATTGCACAGGCCACCAATACCTCGAAGCGAATGATCTACTACTACTTCGAGAACAAAATGGGCCTCCATCGTGCGGTCGTGAACAACGCTATCTCGGGCATGTCATCGTTCGTCGAGAGAGTTCCAGAAGGAATCGAGGACCCCATTCTCGATTTTGCTGCACGCATCGACGCCGCTCTGACCTGGTCCGAGGAGAATCCCAATGGAATCCGCCTCCTCACCTCGGAGAACAAGTACCCAGAAGGGCGAACCGAGGCTATCGAGGACACCAATATCAAGATCAACAAATCTATCCTCGATTCTTTTGGTGGCCCTTTCACTCGCTGCTTGCAAGCAGGGCTCTTCCGTTCCGGTCCGAACGCCCCCACAGTCATGTCCTTCTATCAGTGCGGTTTAGCCATTACGCTCTTCCGGATTGAGCACAACAGCACGATGAACACCACCTTCGGTGTCCCGACTTTTGCAGAAATGACACGTACCGATCAGCACCGGATCGTTATCGACATTCTGCTCCGCTATGTACTCATCGACACCTCTCAGGTATCCGACTACATCGAGAAAGCTTTGGCCATTTCTCGACCACCCGAGAATCCTCGGTGGCCTCAGCCCTAGGATGGGATTGCACGAAGCAATCAACATCCTCTCGCGAGGGGGAAAGTGAGCAAGAGATGACCGAGATTTCCGGGCACACGGGATTGGTGCCACTGCTGGGTTCACCGGTAGAGCACTCCCTCTCACCGGCGATTCACAACGAATCCTTCAAACGGCTGGGAATCGACGCGGTCTACCTGGTTGCCGATGTCACAACAGACACCTTGGCCGAGGCCATTGCCGGAGCACGCGCTCTCGGTTTTCGTGGGCTCAACATCACCATGCCTTGCAAGACGGCCGTCTTGCAGTATCTTGATGGCCTCTCACCCGCTGCCGAACTCATGGGTGCCGTCAACACCATCGCCTGCCAGGATGGCAAGATGATCGGCCACAACACCGACGGCGCCGGACTCATGCGGTCCATTACTGAAGCGGGATTCGACGTCGTCGGACAAAAGATCACCGTCATCGGAGCTGGCGGAGCTGGCTCAGCAGCTTTTACCCAGGCCGCACTTGACGGAGTCGCCGAGATATCCGTGTTCAACTTCCGCGACGAGTTCTTTGAGTCGACGGCGGAGCGTGTTGCCGCACTGTCCGAAAAGACCGGTGCCACGATCTCTCTGTTCGACCTGTCGGACAAAGAGAAATTGGCGAAGGAAGTTAGCGAAAGCCTCGTTATTATTGACGCGACACGCGTGGGTATGGCCCCGCTCGACGATGTCTCTAATGTGGACAAGGAATGGCTCCACCCCGGTCAGGCCGTAGTGGACACCGTCTACCATCCACTGGAGACGAAGCTACTCAAGCTTGCCAAGGAGGCCGGTGCGACGCCTATTGACGGACTGGGGATGCTCCTGTGGCAGGCTGCTATCGCAGAAGAGATCTGGTTCGCCAAGGAAATGCCTGTCGAAGAAATCCGAAAGGTCGTCTTTAGCTGACGTTCTGTCGTATGAATTATTCGAGCGGCGTCTCTTCTCCCATGAAGAGGCGCCGCTCGCCTTTATCCCTGCCATACGATCAGGGTGTTATGCCTGCCCCATCACCGCAAGTGCTTGGCGCAGCAGGTTAGCATGGCCCTGATTCATCTCCGCCTGGAGTTCTGGGGTGCGAGCCTCACCCGGTGTAAACCACGTGAATTCAAGCGAATCTGAACCAGGGTTGCAGTCGCCTTGCAGGGGGATGATATAGGCCAATGACACCGCGTGCTGGCGAGGATCGTGGAACCCTTCTCCCGGTGTAGGAAAGTACTCACCCACCGTGAAAGGAGCAACACACGGAGGAATCTGAGGAAGAGACATCGGCCCCAAATCTTTCTCCACGTGCCTCACAAGAGCATCACGAATCGTTTCGTGGAAAAGGATTCGACCAGAAGGGAACGTGCGAACGATTGTATCGGCGCTGACACACAGCAACATTCCCACCGCCTCTAAAGTACCAAGCTCGTCGAGCCGAACCGGGACAATGTCCACGTATGTCATCGGCACCTTGCGGCGAACGAACTCCAATTCTTCGGGTGGGAGCCATGGGCCCATATCTGCCGAATCGATCTCACTCATAGCTTCAGTTTGCCAGTACACGGATTCATCTAGGAATGAGACCGCACCATGTTTCACGGCCGGTGAACCAGCGGGCCTACTTACACGTCAATTATGAGCAAGGAGAAAGCGTGGGACTGTAGGCTGAAGGAGTGAAAAAAGCAGTTAGGTACCTGGCCATTGCCGTTCTCGGCTACCCCCTCTTTATGCTCGCGCTGAGCTGGATAGCCGTAGCACACATGGGATTCCCACCCGCAGTGACAATTCCGGTTCTCATGGGAACCTCTGCCAGTGGTTTACTCCTCTTTGGTTACGTTAAACGCAAGATGTGGCTGTTTGCCGCGGGAGCTGCAGGCGTCATGTTTCTCTCACCCACCCCTCTCGGAGTGATCCCACTTGTCCTCGGCATACTTCTTCTGCTCGCATTTGGGTTCGTCGCAACGCGCGCCGCATCCCAGGGCTACCTGGAGTGGTGAAAGCCCACGTGAGAGCGCCTAGGCGGGTCGATGGAACCGAGAAACCTACTCCACCTAAGGCCGCTCATTTCACAGGACAATATGTAATTTTTTGACATGAAGAAACATTACAAATCCTAATTGAACGGGCATTTCCTACGCTTTCTTTAAAATGTGTCTAGAAACACTTTATGAATTAAAAATGTAGTTACATATAAATAATCATGGAGCCACTTACTTTCCTTACTCAGGAAGGGTACGCACACCTCTTTGCTATCGCTCATGACATATACCAAGTTCACGACATATAAAGCGAGCTGTGTGCAACCGTTGAACAATCACACCATCGACAAGAAATTAGTAAGAACATATAATTTCTTCATGACATGGTTTTTGCACGCCACAAGGATTTGCTTCTCTGTTCCTTGGCCTCCAGGCATAACTGTCCAACGAAAGTAGAATATGCAAGTTCTCACCCGCACCATACGCTTTCAGCGGCAACAAGTTACTACGCGTGATTGGAGAACAGGTGAATATTGAGGTTGAAACACTCAACGAACCGTTCGTACTCGCGATCTCACTGGACAAGGCATCTGAGGAACCTCTTCACCAGCAGATCTCAGAACCCCTCCGGACCATGATTCTCAACAATGAGCTCAACCCCGGGCAACTTCTCGAAGATGAAGTGGGTATGGCAAAGCGCCTTGATACCTCGCGCACTACGGTACGCCGCGCCTTCCAGAATCTCGCGGACGCTGGGCTTCTCTCACGCCAGCGCGGAGTCGGCACCCGGGTCACCCTTCCCCCCATTCACAGGAAGGTGAGTCTGACCAGCTTGTTCGATGACCTCAAGGATGCAGGACTCGAGCCAGAAACCGAGATCCTCCAGTACAAGATCCAGTTCGCCGGCCCAGAAACAGCATCGCTTCTCGACTGCGACGATGACAGCGAGGTCGTACATATCAAGAGGCTCCGCTACAGCCGCGGGCGCCCCCTTGCCGTCCTCACCAATATTCTCATGGCATCTAAGGCGCCAACCCCACGTAGCCTCACAGAGTCTGGGCTATACGAGCAACTGAAGGCTGATGGTTCTGCGCCGGCCTCCGCGTTCCAGCAGGTTGGCGCCCGGCGCGCCACTCCGGAAGAGGCGGAATTGTTGCTTATCGACGAGGGCGCTGCCGTCATCACCGTAGAACGAACGGTTTACACCGAGAACGATGAAGTGGTTGATCTCGAAGAAGACGTCTATGACGCTTCTCAGTATCTACTAACTTTCTCACTCCATGCCGAATAGGGAAGCCTCAGTCACACCGACCGTTCCTCTCTACCGCCTTAGTACGGCAGCGAAATATTCACTTTCCACATCTCCTTAGACGCCTCATGTCAATCTGTTGCGACAGCGCCGGCAATCCCCTCATCGAGGGGGTTGCCGGCGCTGACGTTTACTTCAATAATCTCGAACCAAGCCCCTCAAGCCTTCGTTAACTTTATCTGCCGCCCACACACTACTCACCTTTTCGCCCTAGCGAATGGAGAGCCGTGCAACGACTTTTACCCACCCCGAGTAGAGGGGAGGCGACTCGGTGGAAGAGGGGCCATACATCTCGTGCCATGAGGAAAGCAGCATGCTATAACAAGATATGACACGGATACCGGATCGTTTTATCCCGGACACATATGAGCGCATTTTCAAGCACTTTCCATTCCGTGCAACTTCTCCCCAGCTTCAGCTTCTAGTTCCAAAATGTGGCCAGAAACACCCTCGAAGAATCATTTGTATGTACAAAAGAAGCGCAGTCCTACTCCCCCTGGTCTCCAACTAGGACTTTCGGCCCATTTTCCAGTAAACATCAAGCAAGAAGCTCTGAATATATGTCGATGTCACGCACATTGACCGCGGCACCTAGAGGCGGCTCGCACCACTCACCCACACACGGGACCCACAACAAAGGATTAGTAATAACATTTAAACCCAGTGTGATTCAGCTCGCCGACGATACCTCTAACGATCAGCCATATTCCCCTAGATTATGCGCTTTTCTCCAACGAAAGTAGAATATGCAAACGTCCGCGCGCATCATAAGCTCTCTGCCGTAAGAACTTCCCAGCGCGTTTGGAGATCAGATGACTACCGTCGTTGAAGCGCTTAACGAACCATTCATATTCGCACGTTCGTTGGATGAGGGCGGCAACGCTCCCCTTCGTCAAGCGATCTCTCAGCATACCCGTGTGAAGATCGAGCGTGATGACTACAGCCTCGACCAGATGCTTGAAGATGAGGCGAGCCTGACGAAGCGTCTCGAGACGTCTCGCACAACGGTACACCGGGCACTCCGGGGCCTTCAGCATAGTCTCCCAACTCGCAAGCACAACGTATGCAATTTGCCCTCGATTCATCGACAGGTCAGCTTGACCAGTTTGTTTGACGACCTCAAGGATGCAGGTTTCGAACCAGAAACCGAAATCCTCGAATATAAGATCGAGACTGCCGGCTCAGAAATCGCATCATTCCTTGATTGTGACGATGACCGAGAGGTTGTCCACATGAAGAGGCTCCGCTACGGTCGTGGCCGCCCCCTCGCCATTCTCAACAACATCCTTGTGGCATCCAGGGCGCCGGTTCCCACGAGCCTCACAGAGTCTGGGCTATATGAACAGCTGAAAGCAGCTGGTTACACACCATTCTCGGGATTTCAAGAAGTTGGTGCACGATGCGCCACCTTAGAAGAGGCTGAACTACTGCTCATCGATGAAGGCGCTGCCGTCATCACCGTAGAACGAACGGTTTACACCGAAAGCGGTGACGTCGTCGGTATCGAAGAGGACGTCTACGACGCTTCTCAGTATCTCCTCACGTTCTCCGTGCGTGCTGAATAAAGGTCTGCCGAAAGAGCTCACTCCCCTTTCCTCAGAAAATAACGACGACGGCACCTGATTCCTCCGGGATACACGCCACCAGTACGATGTGGATAGAACACATCCGATTGAAAAACAGCAAACACATGGGTCGTGTGGATAACCCCCATTGGAGACGTCATGATCACCCTCACTCTGGTACGCCACGCTAAGTCCGATTGGAGTAATCCTCGGCTAACTGATCACGACCGCCCACTCAATGCACGCGGGGAGCACAATGCCCCAATGATGGCTGGACGGTTCGTTGCCACTGGTGTCAAAGTGCAACGGATTGTGTCAAGTACCGCAGTGCGTGCACGCACGACAGCCGAGGCCTTCGGCAAGGCACTCGGGATGCCCGTCGAATTTGATGAAGGCCTCTACCATGCATCTGCTCAGCGCCTTCTCACAACAGCAACCGCCGTTGGGGTTCCCTCGGTACTTCTCGTCGCGCACGACCCAGGGCTCTCAGATCTTGCTTACGAACTGACAGACGGACAGATCACGCACATGCCCACCTGTGCGGTGGCAACCTTTACATGGGATTGTGAGAACTGGGAAGAAACCCTGTTCCCGGCCGACTCATGGAGTTACGACACCCCACGCTGACCGAGCCTATCGTGGCCCGCAAAGAGCCGTCACAGGTCGCAGGACTTGCTCCACAAAATCATCGCCTATGGGTGGAACTCCCGGTAACAGCACATGGCTGCGCAAGGAACCAATGATCAGGGCAAAAAGCGATTCGGAGGGAACTTCGGTACCTCATCCCCGCGGTTAATTGCTCTCTCAACCGCGGTATCAAATGACTCACGCCATGAGACGATAAAACGTTCGTATTCTCCAAGTCCATGTTGAGGATCGCGGGAGGCAACGGAGGGAAAACTGCCGCTCATGAAACTATCAGTAGGTCAGAAGGCACCCCAAGGCCAGAGACGACAAGAACACGAATCCCACCTGTACATAAGCGCGTTCAGGTGAAACTGAACATTCCTTGTCATTCATATGAACAACAAGTTATATTTGATGAGTGGATGGATTCGCAGTGATCGCTGAGCCAACCCGTCGCGCGATTGTAGACCGCCTTCGGGCTGGTGAGAGTGATGTCAGTGGACTCGTGGATGAACTGCAAGTGTCCCAGTCACTCGTGTCAAAGCACCTGCGTGTGCTCCGTCAGGCAGGCGTCGTGGAGTCGGAAGTTGCGGGAAAACGCCGGATCTACCGGCTCGTTGAACGGCCACTGCCCGACGTGCTTGCATGGGTGAATCCCTACATCGAGCTCTGGAGCACCAGCTTTGACCGGCTGGACGAAGCTCTCAACGAGGAGGAGAACAATGACTGAACACCCGCAGACCCCGCGTGACGAGGTAATTTCCTCGCAGATCAACGCACCCATTGAGGTGCTTCTAGAACTGGACGAGGAACAGTGGACGCTAGTCATGCGTCGCCAATTCCCGCATGGGCCACAAAAGCTCTGGGCGATGCTTACAGAGCCTGCACAGCTGGCCCGTTGGTCCCCCATCGTGCCCGACAGGCCGCTGACCGAGCCTGGGCCAGCGGTCAGCAGAGAGAATCCCGGAGACGCCCCTATCGAGACAGAGGTTCTCACCGTAGACGCTCCTCGACAACTCGTCCATCGGTGGGGCGGGGATCTACTGTCTTGGACACTGATTCCAGCCGGTGAAAGCACCATCCTAGAGCTGCGGCAATCAACCGGCGGGCCCGCTGCGGCCGTTATGCTGGCCGCAGGGTGGCAGGTGTGCCTCGGACGGCTCGCTGCCGAAGACGGCACAGACCGGGAGCGTCCAACTGGGCAGCGTGCGATGGATTACGGATGGCAAGAACTACATAACACCTACCGAAACCGGTTCGCCAATCATATCGACACCGACTGAGCCCTCGCACCCGTCAACAGGCGATTCTGCCTACCCGTTCCATCACCTCAATCGTTCAAGTTCCCACACGTATGGTGAGTGAACACCAGGGTTCCCCGTTCGGGCTTTAGGTTTCCCAAATTGGGTCAGGAACCCCGCTTCTCACGTTCATGAGGCAGGTTCGCGGGATCCTCCTCGGGTGGGATCTCATCCGGGATGGAATCGAGTGATGGGGTGCGACCGGGCCACAGCAGGGCAACGGTGCAGGGGGCATGATCGATGACGAAACGGGTGTGCCGTCCGATGCTATTCGGGCCCAACCGCGACATGTCGCCGTCGCGCGCGAGGATGAGCAGGTCGGCGTCGTCGCATGCCTCGGTGACCACACGTTCGGTTTGCCCCACGAGGAGCCTCGTCTCGCAGTCGCGTTCCAGGGCCTGCCGGGCTTGATCCAGCAGATCCTGCGCGGCATCGGTGCTCAGCTTGTCGTAGTACTGGTGTCCCGGGGCGTGCCCGCGCCCGATGAGCCCTGAGAAGATACCCGAGGGCATATCCTGCTGAGTGTCGGCAGCGGCCACCAACGTGATCTGGTCATGTTTGGGGCGGTTCTGCGCCGCGGTAACCACGGCGTCCCAGGTGCCCGGCGCAATCCATGCAACCACTTTCATCTCATACTCCCATCAGATGAGTGACGCCCCACAGGACGCTTGTACACAACACCAAACTTACCGGAACCGTGAGCAGTCCAAGCTTGGTGAATTCCGCAACTTCGGTGTCCTGGTCGCGGTCCGCCAGAATTCTGCGCCACAGCAGTGTGGCGAGGGATCCGACATAGGTGAGATTTGGGCCAATATTGACGCCGATGAGCACGGCCAATACCGCTGGCGGCCCCGCGTGTGCCACCAACGGCAGCAGCACCAGCACCGCGGGAAGGTTGTTGACGATGTTGGCCAGCAACGCGGCGATGAAGGCCAAAGCCAGCATCGTGAGCAGGCTCGTTCCACCCGGAACCAGGTCACTCAGCGCCTCGGACAGCCCGTTGTCCACCACCGCACGCACCACGATGCCCAAGCTCAAGACGAACAGGACAAACCAGATGTTCGCGGCCTTGACCAGATCCAATGCCTGACGCCCCTTCGATTCGGAACCCATAATGAGGCGCTTGCCCGCCAGAAGCGCCACACCCAGCAGCGCCGCCCAGAACGATTCAATGTGCAGCGGGGAACAGACGACGAAGCCAACCAAGGTAATCACCAATACCGTCACGGCGAATTTCGGGATGGTGATCTCGTCGTCGGCCTTCCTGGCGTGCTCGGAGCGTAGCGAGAGATCGCTGCCGAAGCGCCAGCGGAAGACGCAGTACTCGATACCCAGAGAGACGAACCACGGCAGAGCCATGATCATGGCGAAGGATGCGAAGCTGAGGCCAGAGGCGTTCATCGCCAATAGGTTCGTCAGATTGGACACCGGCAGCAGCAGCGAGGCGGAATTGGCTAGATGCGCGGTCGCGTAGACGTGCGGTTTCGGGCGCACTCCCATGCGCGACGCCGTCGCGAAAACGACAGGGGTGAGGAGGACGACGGTGGCATCGAGGCTGAGCACCGCCGTCGTCAACGAAGCGACCACGAAGACGAGGGTGAGAAGCCGTTTCGGTTCACCCTTCGACCCCTTCGCCATGAGCTGGCCTGCCGCCTTGAACAGACCCTCCTGCTCACACAGATGCGCCAGGACGAGGACTGCCGCGAGGAACCCGACCGTTGGCCCCAAGCTGGCGATCTCCTCCCCGGCGGTGGGGAGATTGATGGCGCCGATCAGGATGAGGAGCAACGCTCCCGGTACGGCGGCCACCGCCTCGGGTAAACCCTTGGGACGTATGACGGCAAATGCAAGGACGCCGACAAGGACGAGGATGGAAAGCCATTCCATCAGGTTGTTCATCGCGGACACCCTGCAATATTCCGGCCAGGGCACACCCGATGTCAACAAATCCGCATCCGCAGAATTCGCAGAATGGTCCGCCGGACCGACACTTCCCACCATGCGGATGTGTCTCCAAGTAGCTCACCGACGGCCTCGTCTCCGCAGAGTATGGCGAGGTCTGCGCTTCGCGCACCCCATCACACGGGCAGCTGCGCGTACTCCGCCATCCGCTCTTTGTAGTTGTCGACGGTGTGCTCCCAGCGCCTCGGGTTGTCATACTCGAAGTCAGCACCAACCTGCCCCTCAACGGAGATGCGGATCATACACTTCAGCCATGCCCGCCCGGTCGGGTTCTCGGCTCGCATAGCCTCCTGCAGGTCGCGCAGACGCCCGTCGAAGTCCCAGCCAAGGCTCGGCGAGACGAGCTTGCAGGTGCCCTGCTCGTCGTAGCTGTAGCCGTGGATGCCGGAATGATCCTCATCTGCCTCACCGATGATGATGAGCTTTGCCCAGCCGGGCTGTCCGGTCATCTTCGGATCCTCGAGCAGCGCACGGCACAGCGCTATGAGGGCGTCGTTTTGGTTCATTGTGGGATTCCTTTCATGAGACGAAGCATGTGAGGGCTCAGTGGATCAGGCGTGTTCAGCCGTCCGCGTTCTGCTGTTCGGGGGCTGGGTAGTCCTGATCCACAGCCAGTAGAGATTCCACACCTTCGTCGCCGCTGTAGTGGTAGACCAGCCGGGTCGGCTCGGAGGTTCCCTTGGTGGTGCCGCTCACGTGGATCTTCAGCGTCACCCCTCCATTGAATGCCTTCCACGACGCGGCATCCAGCCGAGTCTGTCCATCGGCCCCGGGGTGTGCGCAGCGGCCCATTTCCTCGGGACCAACGACCGGGCACTCAGCAATGAGCTCCGCGAAGGCCGCGTCGATGCGTTCCACGAACTCCGGCCTCATGTCGAAAAGGTTGCCTGAGAGGGTGACCTGGGGGTCGTCCTCCGTGGAGACATCGCCGTCGACTGCTTCATCCTGATCGTCGAACTGGCTGAGCACGACCCTCACCTCGGGACTCCCCTCAACGCCAATAGCATTCGACCTGGCCGTATACTCGTACGTGCCGAACGGCAGCACCGGGTAGTGTTTGGCATCGGCGCCACTAGGCTCCCGGCACCAACGATAGGCTCCCATGACACCGGTTTCACCACATTCGGGCACGAAGGCGGGGTCAAGATGCTCGGAGTCGGGATCCACCCAGCTCTCCACTGGCAGCGCGGCCGGGCGAATGTCCGGGACCGCCCCCTCCGGGGCGACGACCAGGTAGCCGTCTCCGACTTCTAGCATGGTGAGCGTGGACTCGACGGTGTCGCCACCCTCGACCTTCCACCGCACCTGTACGAAGGCCTCGGGCCCATAGTCATCCACTTCGAAGCCCAATACCTCGGCATCAGTGATCCCAGAGACGCGGGTTTCGGGGATCACCGAATCCAGGTCCCACTCGGCACCCGCACCCCAACCGGCACCCAGAGTCAGTTCCGCGATCTTCTCAAGGTCACCGTCCATCTGCGCCTGCAGCCAGGCCTCGGCCCCGACCTCTGGCGATGCAATCTCCGCATCGGTCGAGCAGCCCGCCAGAGCGAGCAGCGCCGTTGCGCCAAGCAGTGCAGCGGCACTGGAGGCGAGTCGGGTTCGCCGGGTGGGCGGGCATGACTTCATCTCAGACCTCCAGGGCTGCGTATTCGGCGATGCGGCGTTCATAGTTCGCGGGCGTGTGATCCCAGCGCTGGGAGTCGTCGTACTCGAACTCAAGCGCGGCGTCACCGGCCGCGGAGAGACGGATCATGCACGCAACCCAGGGGCGACCCGAGGGATCCACATCGTGCATAGATCGGTACAGACCGCGGAACGCCAGCAGCGTGTCCACATTCGGGGCCATGAGCCTGCAAGCCCCGTCCGCGTTGTAGCTGTACCCGAACATCCGTGCGCGACCCGTGCCCGCCTCACCGATCAGGACGAGCTTTGTCCAGCCGGGCTGGGCCGTCACTTTCGGATCCTTAGACAGCAGCTCACAGAATCCCATCCACTCCCCGTTATGGTCGGCGCAGCCGCGCACCATCGGCCGTGTGATGTCCTGCTGGGTCATTGTGTCTCCTGCCCCCGTCGTTGTTGCGGCGTCCCAGTCGCTCGGTCATGCTCTCGCGCGAACGTACTCATCGACCACCGTCGCTCGCTCCTGCACCTTCGTCAGAACCGACTGCCCCTCCGCCTGCATCGTCTCCTTCGCGGCGGCGAATTTCTCACGGTCACCGGTCCCGGCGGCCTCGATGAGCTGACGGAAGACCTCGTGCTGCGGCTGTGGGGAGAGCGAACGCACCGCATCAAGCGCGGCCGCGCACTGCGCGCGAGCTGGTTCGGGCCCGCACTGCATCGTCATCCACGCGACCGCGGAGTACCCGTCCTCCTCCCACTTGGCAAAGTGGTCGAACAGCTCGTCGTAGGCTGCCCTCAGGTCATCGACGAGCCCCTGGAGCTCGGGATCGCGCCGCACCGCCGATGTCTCGAGGAGCATGTCAAGTGTGCGGTTGTCATGGAAGAAGGCGTGGTGCGTGATGTTCGCCATGCGGCCCGCGACTTGAGCCTCATCGTCCGGCTCTGGCATCGTGGTGACGAGCTCGACGCTCGTGGGAAGTGCGCCCGATTCGGCATGAAACCAGAGCACGTTAGTGTACCGCGAGGCCTCCTCATACTCGCTGGCGAACGGCGGACGCAGCAGCCACCAGAGGCCAGTCGTAGCTGCAATCAGCACCATAATACCCGCGGTGGTGAGCAGAGACCGTCTGCGCCTTTTGGCTTTCACGAATATCCCCCTGGGTATCAGTGCTCAGAATGCTACGCGGGAATCATACAAGAGGTACTGTTACCCTTTGTTCGCACCTATCTGTTTTCATACTAGTGCGCTCTCATTGATCGCCACCGCCACAGTCTCAGTGATCGGGATCGCCCTCGCGCTGGGGTGCGGATCCGTTCGCTCCACCCTGACCCGGCAAGTGCGCGGGCGGAGATTACACGGGACCTCCACCACAATCACGTCAACGATGCTGCCAGAATGTGCCTCGGTTTCATACCGGAGAATCACTACCCGCCGCGTATAACAAATAGACCTCCCACAGTTATGCGTCGAGAGAGCGGGCTTGCAGCCAAGTATCCGTGTTGCCGCGAAAACCTAGCAAGAAGAGCGCGATATGACCTTGTGAGATCAGGTGCGGTCAATCAACGGGTGAGACGCGGATCAGGTTTCCGTCAGGATCAGCGATCACGAATGTCCGGCCGAATACGTCATCGTGCGGTTCCTCGATAACCGAGACCCCCTTGGCAACCCAGCCGACGTAAACCTCATCCACCGCAGTCGCGGAGCCTGGCACCATGAGTCCGATCTCGGAAGTGCGGGGCGTCGTTGGAACTGCGTTCTGGCTTCTACCGCTCCACAGAGCGAACAGCAATCCGGGCTTGATTTCGAACGGCACGTAGCGCGGTGTCAGCATCATGGGTTCCATGTCGAACAAATCGCTATAGAACGCGGTTGCCCGCTCAACGTCAGTGACGTATATCAGAAACAGGTTAGGGGTACTCATCTTTTCCTACTCCTTCGAGGTTGGAGGTCTCGTGTCTCCTAGACTGACAGCAATAGGTGACACTCCTTGTCTTGTTTGGGGAAATACTCATGGAACGTCCACAACGTTTGCTCGCCATTCTCGTCGCGCTGCAAGCAAACCGTCAGATGACTGCCGCGGAGCTTGCCGAGCAGTTCGCGGTGTCGAAAAGAACCGTCCTACGCGACATCGATGCTCTCGCCGCGGCAGACGTGCCAGTAATCGCCGAACGAGGCAGGTACGGCGGTATCTCGTTGCTGCCCGGCGCAGAGATCGACGTCTCCCGCTTCACCACGACCGAATCGGAAGTCCTAGAGCTCATCGGGCTTGATCTTGCCAAAGCCCGGCAACTCGGCCTCGAAGCAGCCTCTCGGAGCGCTGCCCAGAAACTCGCGGCAAGGAAGTACTGGCAACGACCCAGACGGGATCCTGCAAAACTCCCACTGAGTGAGGTAGTCGCGATCGACAATGATGGCTGGTTCACCCCTGAGGAGCCAAGCGATGTCGCGGCTCTGGCTCAAGACATACGGCTCGGAAAGCGCTTGCGCATCACCTACCGCGCGAGCGGGCAACGGGTAGCGCGTGAACGCACTGTGGATCCGCACGGAGTGTTCTCACGCGGAGGACGTTGGTACCTGATAGCCGAATCTGATGAAACGCCTCGCATGTTCGCCCTCGCGCGCCTGCAAGCATGGACGACGCTCCCAGAGAATCGGGAACTCCACTCAGACCTTGCGCTCGAAACGCTCACGAAAACCCTCGTCGCCCAACTCGAACAACGTCACAACATCCACGTAACAGCAACGCTCGACACGCAGACCGAGGACATGGCCCGCCGCATCCTCGGCAGCAGGCTCCAAGCCGTAGAGCCCACGCGCAACCCCGATACCGTTCTGATAACCGTCGGCTACGACCAACTCGACGCTGTCCGCCAACTCATGCAGTTCACTGACCACATCGAAATCCTGAATCCACCAGAGGCACGAGAACTTGTCGCCACCCTCGCCCACCAGATCGCCCATCGACACTCAAACGAGCTGTCCCCTACTGACTGAGCCTTGTTCTTCTGAATGGACACAAGACGCTGCCCCGCGTGACGATTAAGAAACTGCGTCACAACCCACGCGACGTTGCTGCTTGAACTCGGGGAGCACCCCAAGGTCGTGCAAGAGCGGTTGAGGCACTCAACGATCACCAGACGATGAACATCTACTCCGCCATCACCCCAACCATGCACAAGTCGGCAGTAGACCGCTTCGCCGCCCACCTCGGTGGGGCTTAGCACTTTTTCTCACACGTCAACGCGAAATGACCCCCGACCCAAGAGATAAAATCCCAGGTCAGGGGCCATTTTCCCAGTGCGCGAGGGGGGACTTGAACCCCCACACCCGAAGATACTAGAACCTAAATCTAGCGCGTCTGCCAATTCCGCCACTCGCGCGCAACCAACCCGAAGAACTTTTGTAGGAACCCCACAAAAAACACGTCTTCCACATTGGCAACTTGGAAATTGTACATCAGGACAAGGCGCTGCACGTAATCGCGAACAAGTGACACGTCAAACGAGAGAAGCCGCTTCGCCGTCGTCGTTCTTCGGAACGAACCAAAGAAAGTTAGGAATCAATCCCCAGCTGCTTGCGGAGACGCGCTACGTGCCCGGTCGCCTTAACGTTGTAAAGGGCATGGGCGATCGCCCCATCCTTGTTCACCACGAAGGTGGAACGGATGACACCCTTAATAAGCTTGCCGTAGTTCATCTTCTCTCCGTAGGCTCCGTACGCCTCCATGACGGCACGATCCGAGTCGGAGGCCAGCGGGAAGTTGAGATTGTCGCGGTTCGTGAACTTCTCCAACGCTTCCACCTTGTCCGGAGAGATCCCGATAACGCGGTATCCGGCGGACTTCAGCGAGTTCTCGGAATCGCGGAAGTCGCAGGCTTCCTTGGTACATCCGGGAGTCATGGCCTTGGGGTAGAAATACACCACCACGCCCTTCTCTGCCTTATCAAGTTCCTCGGAGAGACGGACCTTTCCGGCGCCGGTCGGAAGCGTGAAATCGGGGGCGATATCGCCTACAGCAAGTTTCGTCATGATCCCATCTTGTCACCGAAGCAACGTTTGCCCAAGCGCCCGCAGCTCAGTCACCTACAAGCCAAACTCGCCCGTCTCACCTGCAGCCACACTCACCTGCAGCCACACTCAGCCGCCTAGACAGCACGCTTCATGAGCAGATCCGTTTGCTCGTCGTCGCCGAGGGTAAATACGTGCGAACCGAACACAGAGAATCCAAGGCGCTCGTAGAACCGCTGAGCAGCCACATTGTGTTCCCACACTCCAAGCCACACCGTGTTCAGCCCGCGGTTGGCCGCCTCGTTCATTGCCCGCTCCATCATTAATGTCCCGAGTCCCTGCCGCTTGAAACGCCGCAAGGCGTAGATACGCTCGACCTCGAGCGCGTCCTCCCCCACCTGCTCAGTCTGCGCGGCACCAACGTTCAGTTTGAGATATCCGGCGACGTCGTCGTCAATAACGGCAAAGAAAAACGCTGACTCCTGCTCACGCATCTGGCGCCTCAACTCTGCTCGCGAGAGTGAGTTTCGAACATACTCGTTGATGTCCTCGTCAGTGTTCTGATCCCCGAAGGTCTCAACGAATGTCTCGATGCTTACCTTGCGGAGATCGTCAAGATCGGCTTCAGTGCAGGGCTTGATTGTTATGGACATGTGACATCCCGCCTGGCCGTCTTGTCGCGTTCCGGGTACGGCTCCCTCGTCCGGGGACACTCACCTCGCGCCCACAATCAGGATTCTCTCACAACCTTCCTAGCTGCCCGCCAGACGACCACCTAGGTAACTTTACGAAACACTGACTTTGCAAAATAGGGCAATATACACCATGTAATATATGAACGCAAACTCTCACATAAATAAAACTGGTCCACTTTTCCGCAGTATTTCGCCATTTTAGGCTATTAGTCCCGCAGAAAGGTTGCCCTTACCTTCCTTTTTTCCCACGATGCGGAACGTTAGGTTAGAGCCATAAGGAATTCACCACTAAGTAAGGAGCATCTCATGGCTACTCAAACTCTCGTTTCGTCCTGCACCACCACCGCTTGCGCATACAACAACGGTGGCTGCACCGCACTTGCTATCACCGTTGGCGGCACCGCCGACAAGGCAGCCTGCGGAACCTTCATCGCACTTGACGCTCGCGGCGGACTTCCCACCGCACAAGGACACGTTGGTGCATGCCAGCGCCTTGAATGCGTCCACAACAACGATCTCCTGTGCACCGCTGGCGAGATTGGTATCGCTGGCGACGCCGCACTCTGCACCAAGTTCGAGGTTCGCTGATCACCGATCGCTTTCTCCTAGAACTTAGTGATCCATAAAGATGTGGTGGCCGACGAATTATTCGTCGGCCACCACATCTTTGGTTCGTGATTCACAATTCAGGAGTGAAACTTGAGTCCCTTGATCGCATTGACAAGTTCCGGGCGAGTGGACACGCGTGCAGCAAAAGGAATAAATGCGGTTACGGCTTCATTGTGATCGATACACATGAGTGTCATGCCGGTTCGATCAACATCAAGACAAATGACACCCAACGAATGCGCACAGACATTCGTAACTTCCTGTCGAGCGAGGAACGCACCCTCCAAAGCACCCAGCATGAGCCCGTCAAAGATCGCCCCGGCATCCATCAGCCGTGAATCAGACACGACGTCCACGGCACTCAATTCAAGCTCAGGATGCGCAAAAATATCCTGCTCCAGGCTGCAAAAGAATGCTTCCTCCTGATGCTTGAGGCAACGCGCGTGCTCAGCCCGGATATCGCACGCACACACCGGCGTCACGCCGCACGCGTCATGCAACAACACACGATCGAACTCGATGATAGCCAGACGCCCCTGAGAAGCCATCTCGCCCACGCGCTCGCTCAATTCCCCAGCCAGCAGCAGTTCTTCGCACTCCTGTTCGCTGAGCCAAGTGGCTTCTCCCAGTAGATGCACGGACGCGGCGGCAACATTAAGCATGAGGCTCGGGGCCGCCTTGTCGATTGTCAGCCGTACGCTCATCGACTCCGAGAAATCCACATCCTGAACCGAAGGATCGTGTTCTGACACCGCAACAACAAGGTCACCAGATCGCGTTACTCCGTGGGTCACCGCAGTAAAGCTCCGCATGGGTTCTTCACGGTAAGCGACGACGACGGAGTTCCCTAGGCCCGTCAACAACCGGTACGCGGTCGAGAGACTGCGCTCCTGCCACACAGCAGGAGCAAGGGAGGTGCGATTGGGGAAAAGTGACAGATCGGGATGCACGGCTCTACTCTCGCTCGAGGACTACCAAAAGTTAGGGTAACCCAACCGCGCTCAATTATGAAACGGTCATCTATCGAAATTAGCTGTGATCTCACTGACTAGGACGTATCATCAGCCTGGAGTCAGGATCAACGTCCTGGTTTATTCGCCATCAGATCTGACGAACGAGCAGCACTCCGGATACAGAAAACTCCCCGAGAATTGGAGCCGGGTATACCGGTTCTTTCCTCGGGGAGTTTCTTCAGCTATCAGGATGTCCTTTTCTCGGCCTCAGCCGACTAGACACCCACGCGAGAACCTACAGACCTGCGCCGTTACTAGCGATGATCGCCTTGTAGGCGGAGAACGACTTCTTCTTGTAACGGGCCAGTGTTCCGGAACCATCATCGTTACGATCCACGTAGATGAATCCGTAACGCTTGGAGAGCTCGGCCTTCGATGCGCTCACCACATCAATCGGGCCCCACCAGGTGTAGCCCATGAGGTTCACACCATCCTCGATGGCTTCCTTGACGGCGCTGAGGTGACTACGCAGGTAGTCGATGCGGTAATCGTCCTCGACGGTCAGTTCGCCGTCGACCTCAACGAGTTCGTCCTTGGCACCTAGGCCGTTCTCCACGATGAAGAGTGGCTTCTGCCAACGCTCCCAGAAATCATTGAGGACGATACGCAGCCCCGCGGGATCAATCTGCCAACCCCACTCAGAGGCGGGCAGGGTCGGGTTCGGAACGC
Organism: Actinomycetaceae bacterium; assembly: GCA_039812645.1. GTDB lineage: Bacteria > Actinomycetota > Actinomycetes > Actinomycetales > Actinomycetaceae > Ancrocorticia. The sequence continues at coordinate 72,451 of JBDIAV010000003.1, read as the reverse complement.
CACCCAAGATGTTGCCCTCGCCCCTCACGTTCTTCGCCGGGTCTGCGGTGGCACAGACACTCATGTAGTAGGAGAAGGACACAAAGTCCACGGTGTTCTTGAGAATTTCGGCGTCACCCTCGGCGAAGTCGATCGTCACGCCCAAGTCACGCAGGTGACGGTTGTAGTAGGCAGGGTACTCGCCACGCACATGAATATCACCGAAGGCAAGGTTCTCATGCTCGATGCTGCGAGCCTCCCACACGTCCTTTGGATCCGGGGTGAGCGGGTAAACCGGCATGGAGAGGACCATGCAACCCACCTGGATGTCCGGATTAATCTCGTGCGCGATCTTTGTTGCCGAAGCAGAAGCCACCAGCTCGTGGTGGATCGCCTGGTAAAGATCCTTCTTCGACAATTTCTCCAGAGGAGTCCAGATGCCACCCGACATCAACGGAGCGTGAACGATCGAGTTGATCTCGTTGAAGGTGAGCCAGTACTTGACGCGATGGCCGTAACGCTCGAAGAGCACACGTGCATACCGCTCGTAGAATCCGATGAGCCGACGATCCGTCCAGCCGTCATATTCCTTGGCGAGATGAAGCGGTGTCTCATAGTGACTAATAGTCACGAGCGGCTCAATGCCGTACTTCTCCAGTTCGTCAAACACGCGGTCGTAGAACTCCAGGCCTGCCTCGTTCGGCGTCTCCTCATCACCCTTGGGGAAGATGCGGCTCCACGCGATGGAGAGGCGGTACACCTTGAATCCCATCTCCGCAAAGAGGGCGATATCCTCCTTGTAACGGTGGTAGAAGTCAATGCCGACCAACTTGAGGTTATCTTCGGTGGGCTCGTCCGTAGGAGGGAATAGACCGCCCTTGGGAGTCACATCCTGGATGGATGGAAGCTTGCCATCCTCAAGATAAGCGCCTTCAAGCTGATTTGCGGCAACCGCGCCGCCCCACAAAAATCCTTCGGGAAATGATGTCATTGTGTTCTCCTACTCGGCAACGATGCCGCTGCTTGTGACTGGAATACATCCACATCTCACAATAGCGGGGAATGCCGAGTCCTCTAAGACAAATGCGGGGAGAGTTCCCGGTCTATTTCCGGCGCGAGGGAGCGGAAAGCTTGACCGCGGTGGGAAATAGCGTCTTTCTCCCCTGGCGAAAGTTCGGATGATGAGACCGTTAGTCCCTCGGGGATGAAGATCGGATCATATCCAAAGCCGTTCTCCCCACGCGGAGAACGAGCCAGACTCCCACGCATCACGCCTTCACACACGACCTCACGTCCATCAGGAGTAACCATGGCGGCGGCGCAGTGGAATCCGGCCCCACGGTGCTCATCCGGAACATCTGAAAGCTGCGCAAGCAGCAGGTTGAGATTCCCGAGGTCATCACCGTGGCGGCCCACCCAGCGAGCGGAAAACACTCCCGGTGCGCCGCCAAGGACGTCCACGCACAACCCCGAATCGTCGGCCACCGTGAGAATCCCGGTGGCCGCAGCCACAGCCCGCGCCTTGATGAGGGCATTACCTGCAAACGTCACCTCGTCTTCTACCGGCTCGGGCAGGTTAAAAGCCGCAGCGCTCACAATGCGCGCAGGATCGAGCCCGGGGAGCAGCGGACCAAGAATATTACGCAGCTCCCCCACCTTGTGCTCATTGTGGGTAGCCAGGATGAGCAGCGGAGCGGCCCCAGCAGAATCGGACGAAAAAGACTCACTCATGCGCCCGCACCACCAATGATCCGGGCATCGATGGCGTTCTCACCGAAGAGAACCTCACGCTGGAGCTGAGCCAAATGAGCGGTGCCTGCCCCTGCGAGGTCAAGAATCGCATTGAGTTCCTCGCGAGAGAACGGCTCGTGCTCGGCCGTCCCCTGAATCTCGATGAACTTGCCGGCGCCGGTGGCCACCACATTCATATCCGTATCCGCGCGCGAATCTTCCTCGTAGGGAAGGTCAAGGACGGCATGGCCGTCCACGATGCCAGCGGAGACGGCGGACAACGTATCGGTGAGAATCGGGCGGCCAGTTCGCGGCCTCATAACCCCCTTCTTGACGGCCCAGTCGATAGCGTCCGCGAGCGCCACGAAGGCGCCGGTTACAGAAGCGGTACGGGTGCCGCCGTCGGCCTGCAGGACATCGCAATCAAGAACAATAGTGTTCTCACCAAGAGCTTCCATGTCCACTACAGCACGCAGCGAACGGCCCACCAGGCGAGAAATCTCGTGCGTCCGTCCGCCGACCTTGCCACGAACGGATTCACGCTGGGAGCGCTGGCCGGTGGCACGAGGCAACATAGCGTACTCACCCGTTACCCAACCTTGGCCGGAATCACGACGCCAGCGGGGAACACCCTCGGTGAAAGAAGCAACACACAGGACGGTGGTTCGCCCAAAGGAAACGAGGACACTACCCTCGCCCTCCTCCAAAAAACGGCGGCGAATCGTTACGGGACGCATCTCATCAATGGCGCGTCCATCAGCTCGGGACCAATCACTCATGCGTTGTAGCCTACCAGCGTGCACCAAGCCCTCTCCGAGAGCGCGAAGCTGGTGCCCATGACGATTAACACACCACCAGGGTCACCCGGCGGGAACCCTCGTACAGGTCAGATCTCGAACTTCTCCGCGGGTCGGACGCAGTGCACCGGCCCAGAATAGATGGCCTCGGCGGCACGGCGGACACCCTCGGGCGATGTCCACGGTTGGAGATGGGTGAGCAGCAGTTTGGCCACACCGGCGTCCTGCGCCAGCTGCCCGGCGCGGCTGCCCGTCATATGCACGCCACGCACTGAATCCCGGCCGTCCTCAAAAGCGCATTCCGACAGCAACAGATCCACGCGGCGAGCCATCTCTACCTGAGCATCACAAAGGTCAGAATCTCCGGTGTAAGCAAACACCACCTCGCGTCCGGGATCGGTCTCGGACGGGCCGGTGATGCGCAGTCCGACCCCGGGAACCGTATGCCAGGTATCAAACGCTTCAAGAACCATAGGACCGACTTGAGCCGTATCACCCGGGGTCATCTTGACGAAGTTAAACTCACCCTCGTAGGTCTCGTCCTCGGGATCGCCACCAATCTGGCGTGTACGCGCCTGGCCGTCCTCGGGAGAATAGACATCAATACGCGGCAGCGGCCCCGTGGGAAACCAGCGTCGGTAGACCTGCATTCCAGTGATATCCACGCAGTGGTCCGCGTGTAAATGGGACAGGAACACAGCATCAAGCTCCGCCGGGTCCAAATGGCGCAGAAGCTGGCCCATGGCGCCCGGCCCAAAGTCCATGACGATGGAATAGGTGCGCAGTTTGCCGTCGTCGTCGTAACCGTCAGCCTGCAGCAGGTAGGACGAGGCCGCTCCATCAGGTCCCGACATTGAGCCAGAACACCCGAGAATGGTGAGTCTCATCGAGTCATTTCCTTCGTAGATTGAACCATCCCCACTTCGGGGCCTAGAAAGCGGCGGGCAAGTTTTCCAAACGACGCCGGATCACCGGTCGCGTAGAAGCGTCGCGTCACCTCGCCAGGTGGTGCGAACTGTGACAGCTGGGCCAGGCGACGGTAGACATCACGGGCCGTCTCATCAGCGGACGACACAAGCGTGACATCCTCGCCCATGACGTAGCCGATTGCCCCAGCAAGCAACGGATAGTGTGTGCATCCCAGCACCAGAGTGTCCACGCCTGCCTCAACCATCGGCCAGAGATACTCCACCGCAACGTCATGAACCTCAGGCCCCGAGGTGATACCGGCCTCGACTAATTCAACAAAGCGAGGGCAGGCCGTCGTCGCCACAGAGATTCCCGGGTACCGTGCAAAAGCATCGGTGTAGGCGCCGGAACCGATTGTCGCTTGCGTTCCAATCACTCCAATTCTGCCGGTCGACGTCGCGCTAATCGCACGCCGAACCGCCGGCTGAATCACTCCCACCACCGGGATACCGAGGGCTTCCTCATAGCGCTCGCGGGCTTCATCAAGCACGGCGGCCGTCGCGGTATTACACGCGATGACCAGCATCTTCACGCCGTCAGCAACGAGACTATCCATGATGTCAAGGGAGTACCCACGCACCTGTTCTAGAGTCTTCGGACCATACGGAGTGTGCAACGTATCGCCGATATAGGTCACCGATTCATTCGGAAGCTGGTCGATAATTGCACGGGCCACCGTTAGCCCGCCAACTCCCGAATCAAATACACCAATGGAACCACTTTCCATAAGGTGGACTCTAGCGCCGACGAGCCTTGATCCCCACAGCATGGAGCAGTGACTCTTGCCACCACGTCAGCATTGCGTAAAGAACTGCTAAGAGATCGTCCTGGGTTTCAACCTCGCGTCCAGCCTGGGAGGCCTCCTCGCCCGTCAGGTACGATGCACGCTTGTATACCGCCTCTGAGCTGGAATCATCCACAATTTCGAGGCGGGCGGCAAGCACTAAACGAATATCATTTGAGGCCGCCAGCCACGACGCAGCGTCATCGTTTGCTACCCACACCACATCGTTTTCTCCCTCAAGTGATGCATAAAAGGTAGCCAAGTTCTCAGCCTTCGCAACAGCCAATGCATCCTGCGTCATGGAACGTAGCTCACGTGCCAGTTCAGGGTCCTCAGACATATCTGGAAGCAATCGAGCAATCGCATCGTCCATCGGAATACGAGCCAGCTCCTCGTCAGAGTCGGCACCACCAACTTCAGATTCCTCAGCAATGCGCAACTCTAAATCGGCTAGGTCGGCCAATTCGGACTCGTACTGTGCCAGTGGATCTAGCGCTGGGGCGTCGTCGTCGAAGGCGGCCTGTTTACGCGCCTCACGCTCGCCCAAAATATCGGTGACGGACAGACCAAGCATGGTGACGACGTCGGCAGCTAGTCCGCGTACGAGACGACGCTCGGTGGGATCGGCCTGCGCCACATATCCCCCGCGCTCCGGGTGAAAACCTAGCATCAGTCGTCCTCCTCGATCGTTGCCCACAGTCCATAGCGGTGCATGGCCTGTGCATCCGCTTCCATTTGCTCGCGCTGCCCCCGTGACACGACAGCTCGCCCGGTCTCGTGTACTTGCATCATCAGGCGGCTCGCCCGCTCGTACGTCATGCCGAAATACGAACGGAAAACCCATTCCACATACGTCATAAGATTGATGGGATCGTTGTGCACGACGGTACGCCAGCCAGACGCCGGACGGCTCTGGGGTTCTTCACTCGGACTTGGGACCTGGGAAGGACTTGGCTGGCTACTCATTCTGTTAGTGTATCCCGTCATGTAGTTACTCGACCCAGCTCACTCGCACTGACGCGGTACACTCAGCCACATGATCCACGAGGGTTCCAGCACCGCGCTGCTTACTGACATGTACGAGCTGACGATGCTCGACGCCGCGATCGAGTCCGGCGCAGCCAATCGTTTCAGCGTTTTCGAGGCGTTTGCTCGCCGCCTACCTGGAGGTCGGCGCTACGGCGTTGTTGCCGGCACCGGACGCGTCCTCGAAGCCATCGCCAATTTCCGTTTCGACGACGAAGAAATCGAGTACCTACGCTCCGTGGGTATCGTCTCGGAGAAAACGTTGGAGTGGCTAGCGAACTACCGCTTCAGCGGGGACGTCTACGGCTACGCGGAAGGTGAATGCTACTTCCCCTACTCGCCCATTCTTACGGTGACGGGAACTTTCGCTGAAGCCTGCATCATCGAAACGGTCATCCTCTCTATCCTCAACCACGACTCCGCCGTGGCTACCGCAGCCTCCCGTATGAGCGCCTCTGCGCGCCATCGTCCATGCCTGGAGTTCGGTGCACGCCGCACCCACGAGACCGCTGCGGTGCACGCCGCACGCGCCGCCGTCATCGCGGGCTTCATTGGCACCTCGGATGTTGAGGCCGGACGTAGCTACGGGCTGAAGATCGCTGGCACCTCGGCACATTCCTTCACCCTGGTCCACGACTCCGAAGAAGAAGCCTTCGCCGCCCAAATCGCCACCATGGGTCCGGGAACCACGCTGCTCGTGGACACCTACGATATTCCCACCGGTGTGGAGCGCGCCGTTGCGGCCGCTCGGGCCGCTGGCGGTGAGCTTGGCGCCATCCGCATCGACTCCGGCGATTTGATCGCCCAGGCCTTCACCGTGCGTAAGCAGTTGGACGATCTCGGAGCGACGACGACGAAGATCACCGTCACCTCCGATCTGGACGAGTACGCCATCGCCGCGCTACAGGCGGCGCCCGTGGATTCGTACGGGGTGGGCACAAAGCTGGTGACAGGCTCGGGCTACCCTACCGCCGAGATGGTATACAAGCTGGTAGCCCGTGAGGGTGCCGACGGCCAGATGCACGAGGTAGCCAAGGCGTCCGCGAACAAGAAGAGCGTAGGTGGCTTCAAGGTGGCCGGGCGTGTCCGCGACGAGCGCGGCCACGCCGCTCAGGAACTCATCGTGTCTGCCGCCTCATGGGAGGACGGCCAGAAGTATCTGAAGCGTTCGGGTGCCCGTCCTCTCCAGCAACGCCTCATCTCTGCCGGCGAGATCAACACCGATTTCGTGGGTCCGGAGGCACTTCCCGCTGCGTCTGCCCGCCACATTGAGTCGCGCGCGGAGCTCCCCTACGACGGCTGGCGCCTCTCGCGCGGCGAGCCCGCGGTGCCGACCAAGCTGGTGGACATCTTCGAAGGCGACGACTGATCAACTCACCGCTGTTGGCGGGCAGAGAGGATTACTGAACTCATCAGTGTAGGGAGGGCCGGTCCCGGTTGGGGCCGGCCCTCCAGCGCATCCCAGCCCTCCAGCGCATCCCAGCCCTCCAGCGCACCAAAGAATTGAGGAAAATGGAAAGAATTGAGCCGCCAAGCACATCCCGTCGGCTCAATTCTTTCCAAAAAGCTCAATTCTTTCATGAACCTGAGCCGCCCAATTACTTCCTGCCCACGAACCCAATGCCGATTGGGGCGCGAGCAGCACACGCACCTGGGCCGCCCGGTCTATTCCCTGCTTACTTCCTGCCCACGAACCAGCGACGCACCTGATCTACACGCGCCTCGATCTGCTCCGAGGAGGCTCGCGCTACTTCTGGCCCGCCGCAGATGCGGCGCAGCTCGGCATGCACAAGGGCATGCGGCTGACCCGACTTCTGCGCCCACGCGGACACCAAACCGGATAGCTCCTTGCGCGCGGCGCGACGGCGGTGAGTCTCGGACATCCCACCGGACACCTGGGGAGTCGACTTCTGCCGCTTGGACTGGGCCGCCTGGTGCTGGCGCAGTAGAGTGGTCACCTCATCCGGTTCTAACAGGCCTGGGATTCCCAGGAAGTCAGCTTCCTCGTCCGAACCAACCTCGGCCATCGAGCCAAACTCGCCGCCGTCAAAGAGCGCGCGATCGAACGCTGCATCAGATTCAAGCGCGGCAAATCCTGGGAGCGCAAGCTGGTCGGAGGCCTTCTCCTCACGGTTGGCCTTGGTCAACTCCTCGTCGTCCCACAGGCCGTCCTCCGGATGCTTGACCACCACGAGAGCATGGTCGCGAGACTTCTCCATCTCGCTCGCCAGCTCCAGGAGCTGTGGCACCGAGGGTAGGAAGACCGTGGCCGTCTCGCCACGCTTGCGCACGCGCACGAAACGCCCCACAGCCTGGGCAAAGAAGAGCGGGGTCGAGGTCGACGTGGCGTACACGCCCACGGCTAGGCGCGGCACGTCAACGCCCTCGGACACCATACGCACCGCCACCATCCACCGCGAATCGCCCGCGGCGAATTCTTCGATACGGTTAGAGGCGCCGGCGTCGTCGGACAACACAACCGTAGGTTTCTGGCCGCAGATAGCCTCGAGCTGGTTTGCGTAGGCACGCGCCGTCTTATGGTCCGTGGCAATGACCAACCCACCGGCGTCGGGGATCGAGCGCCGCACAGCACTTAGCCGCTCATCCGCCGCCGCAAGCACCGAGGGGATCCAGTCACCCTCGGGGTTAAGCGCGGTGCGCCATGCCTGGGCAATCATGTCCTTGGTGAGAGGCTCCCCTAAGGTCGCTTCCAGTACATCTCCCTGCTTGTTCTGCCAGCGCATCTGGCCTGAATAGCTAAGGAACATCACCGGACGCACGACGCCGTCGCGCAGTGCCTCCGTATATCCATAGACGTAGTCGGCGCGCGAGCGCTTGACGCCGTCCGGATCCGGCGCGTACTCGACGAAAGGAATGGGCGAGGTGTCCGAGCGGAAGGGGGTCCCCGTAAGCGAGAGACGACGCGTCGCCGCCTCAAACGCCACTCGGATGCCGTCGCCCCATGAGAGGGCATCCCCGCCATGGTGAATCTCGTCAAGAATAACGAGGGTGGGCCTGCGGCGCGTGCGCGAGCGATGCAGCTCAGGATTTGCGGCCACCTGAGCATAGGTCAGGCATACACCATCAAAGAAGGAACCTTCTTCGCGCTGCGCATTGGTGAAGTCCGGATCGAGCTGGAGACCAACACGGGCAGCGGATTGCGCCCATTGGGTCTTCAAATGCTCGGTTGGGCACACTACGGTGACTTTGCGGACCACTCCGCGCGCTATCAACTCTGTGGCAATGCGCAAGGCAAAGGTAGTCTTGCCCGCGCCCGGCGTGGCCACGGCAAGGAAGTCTTGTGGGTTAGTGGCGAGATAGCGCTCGAGTGCCTCGGCCTGCCATGCACGCAGCGATGACGCCGTTCCCCACGCAGCACGCTGCGGAAAGGACGGCGAAAGGCTCTCAGCGGCAGAAACTGACGCTGATCGTGGATGCGGGACGGAGGCGGGGCGCTTGAGGCCCCCGGTCACTTGCCGTTACCCGGAGTGCCGGGACCGAAGGGCCAGCCCATTCCACCCTTGCCCATCTGTGCATAGATCTCCTTGCACGTGGGACAGACCGGATACTTGTCCGGATTACGGGTGGGCGTCCACACCTTGCCGCACAGAGCCACAACGGGCTGTCCAGCAATCGCCGACTCAACAATGCGTTCTTTGCGCACGTAATGGGCGTAACGCTCTTCATCGCCAGGAGAGCGCTGTTCTTCTGTCCGCTCGAGAAGGTCGGTGCTTGCCGACTGCGCGGTATCAGGACCGCCCGGTGCACCGGGGGCATTGGGGGGCTCAGGAGACGAAGTGCTCATGACACCCAGTCTAGAAGGGCCCACGCCCAACACCAAGAGCATCGGCGCCTCGTGATTCTTTTCATGAGCTCTAGGGACGACGACGAGGCCACTCACCCACGCGCGGGCCCCGGACATCTCGCACCAAACCAATACGTTCGACAGCCCGCCCAACGTCGTCGACAGAAGAAAACACGAGAGGGTCCGGGACACATGTGGTTGTCCCGGACCCTCTCAACTAACTCAAGGCGTACGACAAGAAGTCTCGCCCATCGTACTTACTTGGCAACAGCCTTCTTCAGGGCCGAACCAGCGGTCAGCTTCACGCCGAAGCCAGCCGGGATCTGGATCTCTTCGCCGGTGCGGGGGTTACGACCCTTGCGAGCAGCACGCTCGGTGCGCTCAACAGCCATCAGGCCGGTAATCTTGACAGCTTCGCCGTTAGCCAGCGACTCGACGAGCACGTCCTGCAGAGCGGCAAGGGCCTTGTCTGCTTCGGTCTTGGTCAGGTTGGCCTTCTCGGCAATCTTGGCAATAAGCTCAGTGCGGTTCAGGGACATTCCCATACCTCTCGTTTCTCTGATGAAGGGCCCGTTTGGACCACTGGGAAAAATCTATCCGATAAATTCCGAAACTTCTTCATCGAGACCCGCGTGAATTCGCCGGTCTCGCCCTTATATGACCCGCGATATCCCCGCGGACATCCCGCATCTTTCCACATGTCTTCGTCGGGCGGAATACCCCGGGGGCATCGTGCACGCCACGATATAGCCGGTGATTTCGGAACCTAGTCCCACCCTTGTTTGCATTTCTTGAAGAACCCTGGGGGTTTCTTGGAGTAGCGCTGAGATTCCGCACGCCGCGGAGAAACCACAGAAAGTCCCGCAAAACCGCCACTTTCTACACACTGGGCGTTAGGCTATGCCCATGAACGCAATCGACAACCCCCACGTTTATGCTGGTGCGGCGGGAAAAGCTGAGGTTTACCCCTATAGCGCCAATCTCACACTCTGGCAGCCACCAAACCAGCACCCGGTGATCTGGGTTTCTCAGCACTCGCTCTACCAGGAGGGCACCGCCATCCGCGGTGGAGTGCCCATCTGCTTCCCCTGGTTCGCGAAGGGCTTAAGCGCCAATCTGCTTCCTTCGCACGGATTGGCACGTCTATCTACCTGGCAGCGGGAATCTGTGACGGAAGATGACAATGCTGTCACAGCCGTTTACACCCTCGACTCCGCGGATGCATATGAAGCGGAACGTTTTGCTCATCCCTACCATGTCAGCTACACGATACGCATGGGCTCCCACCTGGAACTCTCCTACGCGGTCACCAACACCGGTAGTGAGCCATTCACCTTCGAGGAAGCACTTCACACGTACTTCGCAGTCTCGGATGTCCATAACATCGTCGTTGAGGGGCTCGACGGACGCGACTACCGCGATAACACGAACGGGGAGACCTACACGCAGGATGGCGATATCCACTTCACGGGCGAGGTGGATCGCGTCTATAACACCGCGGACGAAATCCGCGTGGTAGATCCAGGCTGGAAGCGTACGCTCGTTATCACCCGCACCAACTCGGAATCAGCCATTGTCTGGAACCCCTGGTCTGAGCGTGCCAGCGAACTTCCCGATTTTGGCGACGACGAATGGACCGGCATGGTCTGCGTCGAAGGCGCTAACGTCCGCGAGGCTGGAGTCACCATCGCCCCCGGCCAGACACACACGATGGGTTACCGGGTCGACGTCGTCGCCCATCCCTGATCCTCGAACGGGAGCCGGTTCCTCCCCATGATCAGTGCCGGCTCTCTCAAGACGTGCAGAAGGGGTTACGTTCCAGTCTGGTGCTCCGGAACGTAACCCCTTCTGTGTGGTGTCGTTGTTCATGGAAGGACCACAAAAGGTCCCTCTGTCAGTTCATATCAGTCGAAGATACGGATGACGATGGGCGTGCCGCCCACCCATGAGTTGTTGCCATCCCGAGTTCCCATGCTCTCGTTCCACGCCCCGAAGTTCGTCGTGGAGTTGACGTATAGCGCCACGTGAGCGTTGCGGGCCACCGAGTTCTCCTTCGACCAATAGAGGATGTCACCCGGCTGCGCTTGGCTAAACGGAATCTTGCGGCCCACAGAGAGCACGTCACTCGTATAACCACCGATGTTGACGCCATACTGCTTGTACACGTATCGGATCATGCCAATGCAGTCCCAGCCAGACGGAGTGACTCCGCCCCACGAATACGGCGCACCGGTGTGCTTCTTCGCAAAGGCAAGGACCTCGGAACCCTTCGTCTTGCTCGCGACGGGAGGTTGCGTTGGCTGCGTGGAAGTCTTCGTGGTGATGGTACGAACAACTCCAAGAGTGTCCTCACCGTCACCGTTCCAGTCGCCAAGCAGAGTCACATCGTTGACTCGACCATAATCGACCTGGATATCCGCGTTACCGGACTTGATCGTCTTTTTAATGAAGTAGGTATTGCCTCGACGCACCGCGAACGAATCACGGCCAGGGTGCGAACGATCGAAACTTCCGGTATAGAGGTCGTCGCCGGCGCGGCCATAGGTGATGACCTTGTCCGTGCTTCCACTCACATTCTTATTGGAAATATGAAGCTTATTGCCGCGGCGAACAGCAAGGGTATCCGTACCGTTACCGTCCCAATCGCCAACGAATACTTCGTCCCGGTCATTACCAAAGTAAAAGAGGAGATCCGTGCTTGAACCGGTGAGGCTGTTCTTCACGTGATACGAATTTCCACGTCGAATAGCTAGGGTATCTTTGCCGTCACCGTTCCAGTCGCCCACCAGGACAGTATCCGTGGGTAAGCCCCAGGTCAGAGTGAAGTTTGGAGTGCCAGAAGCCGGATTCTTCTTGGAGAAGGCGAACTGGCTCCCCTTGCGTAGCGCAATGGTGTCCTTGCCATCGCCATCCCAGTCTCCGACAAGCACCTGATAACTTGCCTCGCCCCAGGAGAACTCCATATTGGCTGTCCCGCTCCAGCGATCATTGAGAAAGAACTTATGGTTTTTCACCGCGGACGGGGTATTGGACGCGGTCTCGTTCCCGGGCTTCTCATTGACGATAATTTCGGGATCAATGCCTAGCTCATTTCCCCAGACAGCATGCGTGTTGTCTCCAAAGATATCGTCGTTCGACGACGTCGTATCAGCTGATTCTGCCGACGGTAGGGAAGTTGAGAGGTTGGATGGTGTCGATAATGCTTCGGAGGAAATTGACTCTGTCGGCTCCAAACTGGTGGAAGGAACGGGCGTACCCGACAGGTCTGGGGTGCCAGAAGGCTCTGGCACGCTAGACGAGTCGTCAGCAGGAGTTTTCTCTGCTGGAGTGGAGGTCTCGTCTGTGGGGAGGATAATAGCCCCTGAGTTGACGTCGTCGTCGGCTATTGCCGGGAGCGCAAACCCTAAGGGTAAAGTCATTGCCGCGAGTGTTGCGACAAGACGGAGTGAGCGTCGATAAGTGGAGTGGTGCATGAGTCTTTCTTTCGGCCTTCTGGTCAGCGTTGCCCTTGGGTGAGAAGGTGTGCAACCAGGTACTACAGTATCCGGCAATATTACAATTTAGCCACAGAACATAGTGTGTCATATATGTGATTTCATTAATTACATAACTTCTTACAAATAGCCAGTATGGACTTTTACGTTACCAAAAAAATTTTTCACTTTGGGTCAAAAGTCCCAGGAGCAAATCACGAGAATATAACGAGATGATCACGACAGAATCGTCGTTGAAAAAGCCGTTCTATCGACGACGGCCAGCGCACCAACCGACGATAGCCGGAGCACCAAGACTCCGGCATCTCACAGGAAGAACGGGCCGCACCCCTCAGTAATCTGAGGTGCGGCCCGTCCACTCACATCACCACAACGGAGCGCTGCGATGCCTGCGCAATGTTAGTCAAGCACTCGGATGACGATGGGAGTTCCACCAATCCAGCTATTCGGACCCTGTCGAGTTCCGTTCTTCACGTTCCACGCACCAAAGTTAGTGGTGGAATCCACGTAGAGGGCGACATGATCAAAATTGCCGGTCTTAGACCTTTCCTTCGGCCAATAGAGAATGTCGCCCGGCTCAGCCTGACTGAACGGAATCCTCTCTCCCGCCTCAAGAACCGAGGACGGACGCCCACCAATCGTGATGCCATATTGCTTATAGACGTAGCGAATAATGCCGATGCAGTCCCAGCCCTCGGGTGTCACGCCACCTTTGACATAGGGCGCCCCGTCATACTTCATAGCAAGAGCGAGAATTTGAGCACCTGTCGGCTTCTTCGTTGAGGGAATGACAGGCTGCGTGGATTCGGTTGTGGTGACAGTCCGAACGACACCGAGGGTATCTTCGTTGTCCCCGTTCCAATCACCGAGCAGGGTGACGTCGTCGATCCGCCCGTAGTCCAACTGAATATCCGCGTTGCCCGACTTGATCACCTTGTTGATGAAATAGGTATTTCCGCGGCGTACCGCAAATGAATCGAGGCCGGGGCGGGAGCGATCGAAGCTTCCCACGTAGATATCGTCGCCAACGCGGCCGAAGCTGACAACTTTGTCGGTCTTGCCGCTGGCGTTCTTGTTCGAGATATGGATCTCGTTGCCGCGACGGATAGCCAGCGTGTCAACGCCATCGCCATCCCAATCCCCCACAAACACCTCATCGCTTGCGCGACCAAAGGTGATAGTAGAAGCCACCGCAGTGCCCTTCAAACTGTTCTTTATGAGGAACGTGTTGCCGCGACGGATGGCGATAGTATCCTTGCCATCGCCATCCCAATCCCCTACCAAGAAGGTATCGGTTGGGCTCCCAAAGGTGAAGGTGAAATCAGGAGTTCCAGATGCCGGATTCGCATTGGAAAAGGCAAACTGATTGCCATTGCGTAGTGCGATGGTGTCCTTGCCGTCACCATCCCAGTCACCAGTGAGGACCTTGTAGCTAGAGTCCCCCCAGGTGAACTCAGTGTTAGCAGCCCCAGTCCAGCGATCATTCAAGAAGAACCGATGGTTTTTCACCGTGGTTGTCGCATCAACCCCAGTTGTTGCTTCTCGGTATACGCCGCCCTCGGGATCGAATCCGAGATCAACATCCAAGTCCATGTCCACCTCGGCAACAGGAAAATCTACCTGAGTCTCTTGCGACGGCGTCACATCCCCTGACTCCTGGGAAGATTCAGCATCCGATGAGCTTGGTGTGGCAGGAAGTTCCTCAGAAGGGGACTGCTCAACCACGCCCTGGTTATTCGAAGCCTCTGGAACGAAGGACTGCTCGGCTGGTGTGGGGGCCTCCCCCTCAGGGAGAGTTACGACTGGAGATGAATCGGGGGCGTCAGCAGCCACCGCCGGGAGTGCGAGACCAAGTGGCAAAGTCATCGCAGCAAATCCTGCAGCAGCGCGGAGTGTGCGCCGGGGAGTTGAATGGAACATAGGTCTTTCTTTCGGCCTTCCGGTCTACAGTGCTTCCTCGAATAAGGAGGCAACCACCGCTTACCCTAACGACAATTATTACAATTTGGCCACAAAATATGACCTATTACTTATGTTAGGACATTTTAGTTCACTTCAAAAGATGATCCATGAATGTGAGACCGTGGAACCAGGTCAGCCTCAACATGGGGTCATAAATTCGTGATTTCATAACGAACAAATAACGTCACAATTTTGCGGATAGTTACGAACCACACGATGATGCAATGAGAAGCTGGCCCGGAATCTCCGTCAATCCACGTACCCTGGCCCTATGAGAGTGAATGTGAGACCTCAGCGGATTCGCGGACTCGATGGCCTTCGGGCATTTGCAGTCGTCGCAGTCCTCATTTTTCACCTCCGCCCAGCTTCATTGCCGGGCGGGTTTATTGGCGTCGATATCTTCTTCGTCGTATCCGGATTCCTCATTACGACACTACTCATCCGTGAACTTTCCTCGACAAACAACCTGGATCTTCCACGATTCTGGCTTCGTCGTGCACGGCGCCTTCTTCCAGCCCTCGTCCTTGTCGTGCTGGTATCAGTAACCGCCGGTCTCCTTCTAGGAGACGATCTCCTCGTGGGGATTCGACGCCAAACGCTTGGGGCACTCACCTTCTCAACGAACTGGGTGGAAATTCTCGCGGGATCCTCGTATTTTGCCGGTACCTCACCGCAGCTTTTTGCCCACTTCTGGTCGCTGGCGGTCGAGGAACAGTTCTACCTCATCTGGCCAATTCTTTTCCTTGTCGTCCTGGCGATGGTGCGCTCGTGGAGGGCTCGTATTGCTGTGGCCACCGGGGCTGCTATCCTCTCAGCGCTCGTCATGGCACTCCTTTATTCGCCCGGCGAAGACGTTACCCGCGTCTACTACGGCACGGATACCCATGCCTTTGGGCTTCTTCTCGGAGTAGCTCTCGCTTTTATGTGGGCAGGTACCAGGTGGCTCGACTCGACGTGGTTCACTCGCTTAGCTCCTCTGGCCGCCCCTCTCACGCTGCTGTCCATTGTGGCTCTCATGTGGGCTCTCGACGAGAACTCGGCCTTTACCTTCCGGGGTGGACTCTTTCTCGCAAGTCTTCTAACGGCGTTACTCATCGCGTGTCTGTTATCCGGACATCGCGCCACCGTGGCCGTGGCTGAACTGCGCCCCGTGGTATGGCTGGGTGAACGTTCCTACGGAATCTATCTCTGGCACTGGCCCCTCATCCTGCTTCTTACCGCTCTTGCCCCGGCCACCGCCATCGATTCCGTGACACATTGGATTGTCCGAGCGGTTGCCTTCG
Organism: Actinomycetaceae bacterium; assembly: GCA_039812645.1. Lineage (GTDB taxonomy): Bacteria > Actinomycetota > Actinomycetes > Actinomycetales > Actinomycetaceae > Ancrocorticia. The sequence goes on along the minus strand of JBDIAV010000003.1, from coordinate 56,621 downwards.
CCGCAACTCTGGTCATCTCTGCTCTTTCTTACCGGTACGTGGAGGTGCCAGTTCGTACACTCGGATTCCGCGAATGCGGGAGGCGTGCACTAGCACCGATACGGGAACGGAATGTGATGCCTCAAGTTGTCCTTGCCGCTTCCCTCCTTCTTATAGCGGGTACCACCGCCGGGCTCATCACCGCTCCCGCCAAGTCAGCCGTACAAATCGCCATTGAACAAGGACAGCAAGAAATTGAGGAGAACAATCCTCAGGCCGGCTTAGAGAATAATGAGGGCCCAGGGAACAGCAACAAGCCCACTCGAACCCCGGCCACGGACTCGACAGTGCCGCCTATCATCAACGTAGACCACTCCGTCCCCACCGGGGATGACATCACCGGATTTGGCGACTCTCTCTTGGTTACGAGCACCGGCGGTCTCAATGCTGTCTTTCCCGGGATCTACCTGGACGCCGTGTCCAACCGCCAGTGGCAACACGCTGAGGATGTCGTCTCCACAGCGCTCGCCAACGGTACGGTCCGACGCGCGGTCATCATCGACTTTGGAACCAACGCTGGCGTACCGGACGCCGAGGTCGTTCGACATGTTCTCGACATGCTTGGACCGGAGCGAATGGTCGTCGTCGTTAACTTGTACGGCATGTCCACATTCATCGACCCTGCTAACAAACTATTAGCCGACATCGTTTCCGACTATCCCAATGCGATCATTGCAGATTGGTACTCAGCCGTCAGCGCTCAGCCGCAGATGCTGCAATCAGATCAAACCCATCCCAATATGGATGGCATGCATCTCTTCGCGGAGACTGTCCAGGGGGCATTCCAAGAACTTTCGGATCGGATCTCGGCACTAGATGGCACCTCGAAGGACGACTAGTCGCGGCAAACCACACCATTCTCATAAGCGTAAATAACCAGCTGCGAACGATCACGGGCGCCGATCTTGGCGAGAAGGTTTCCGATGTGAGTTTTTACCGTTGCCATAGAGATAAAGAGTTGCGTCATGATCTCGGCGTTGGAATAACCTTCAGCAATCAGCGCGAGGACTTCGATTTCACGTTTCGTGAGCAACGCTGTTACACGTGAGTTGTGAATGGCATTACCGGCACGTCCAAGAAAACTCGCCTCCATTCTGCCGAGCACCGCCGGGGAGTAGGTATGCTCTCCGGCCTTCACTCGCCTGATCCCGTCGAGAAGCACCTCGGGCGTCGAATCCTTGAGAAGAAACCCGTGCGCACCCACCCGTAGGGCTGCCTCGACGTATTCATCCATATCAAACATCGTCAGGACGAGAATCTTGACAGCTGCGAGCGATTGATCCGCGGAAATCGCCGCCGTCGCCTCAATTCCGTTGAGACCAGGCATCCTGATGTCCATAAGAATCACGTCAGGATGGAGCTCACGGGCGAGGGAGACCGCCTCCTGTCCGTTCGCAGCCTCGCCAACCACATGGACATCGGGTGCCGACCCAATAATCGTTGCGAGACTTTTGCGTAGCAGCGGTTGGTCTTCAGCGATGAGAACGTTCATAGTCCTTCCTCCGCGGGTATCCGTACCGTCAGTGCGAAACCTCGACCGTGGCGTTCGGCCATCACACCTCCGCCTAAAGCGGCAATTCTCTCGCGGAGTCCTACGAGTCCGTACCCTGCCCCTCGCGCCGGATGCCATCCGGGAACGGGACCTTGATCGATAACCCTCATAAGAATGTCTTCTTCGACCCGCGCAATGGAAAGATGTACCTTCGTCCCTCCGGCATGCTGACTGGCATTGATGAGGCCTTCCCGTACCGCCGCACAAATTGCCAGTTGTGCTCCCGCGGAGAGCCGTTCAATCGCTGGCTCATCGGTAATGTCCGTCGTTATGGACAGTCCCCGTGCTTCTCCATCGGAGATGATCAGCGGGAGCTCTCGAAGATCCTCAACGGGTCGAAACTCCGCAGGCAATTGATGGGGTTCTCTCAGCACTCGGAGCATACGTCGCAGCTCCAAGGTGGACCTTCGACTTGTCTCCTCAATATCCTCCAAAGCGCTCAGATAGCCGGATACATCGCGCTGGAGGCGTCCAGCAGCCGCCCGTACTGTGATGGTCCCGAGTCCGTGCGACGCCAGGTCATGCAGCTCGCGGGCAATGCGCAATCGTTCAATTTCAACGGCTCGCCGCGCACTCCATTCCACCAGTTCTTGCTGGTAAGCGCGCCGCTGCCGACTCGACCTCCAGCTGGCCCCGGCAATGATCGCCATGGCGGCCAGCGCAATAACTATGACAGTTGTGCGTGCTTGCTCGGCACTGGTATGTCCTGTTGCTAGAAGGATCACCATGAGAAGAACAAGAGCAACCGAAGCATTGATCCAGGTCCGAGACGTCCATATGGGGGCGTCTAATTGCAACGATGGGGACGATTGCGGTTCGCCCACATCACGCGGAACCCAACTATGCACAGTCTCTTGCGTTTCCACGGATTCTTCATTCACGCGGTCAGTCTAGTAAGCGAACCTGCGGATCACATCGGAGTAGGGTCTGAGACGGAAGCAAAAAATCCACCCGGGGTTCGGTGTGCTGTACGGAGGGCAGCGAGCACGATAGTCCGCATGATAACGATCAACAGCCTGACCAAAACTCATGGTTCGCGCCGTGTTCTCAATGCCGTGAGCTTCGAGGCTCACCCCGGTAGGGTTACCGCGTTCCTTGGCGCAAACGGCGCCGGGAAGTCCTCAACATTGCGCATCCTTCTTGGCATTGACCACGCAACATCCGGCACCGCCCTCATCGGAAACGTGCCTTATCGTAAGCTCAGGTATCCACTGAGGCACGTGGGATCTGTCCTTGACGGCTCCGGTGCGCATCACTCACGTACTGCCCGCAACCACCTGCGGTGGGTAGCCGCATCCAACGGTATCCCTCGCTCCCGGGTGGACGAGGTACTGGAAGAAGTTGGTCTCGTCGAATCGGCGCGTATGAAGGTAGGAACCTTCTCGCTGGGCATGGGGCAACGCCTCGGCATCGCCACCGCGTTGCTTGGCAAACCAGAGATATTAATTCTCGACGAGCCCGTCAATGGCCTCGACCCCGAAGGTATCCGCTGGCTCCGTGAACTCCTCCGCTCGCACGCCGAACAAGGCGGGACCGTCCTGCTCTCCAGTCATGTCATGGCAGAAGTAGCTGAAATTGCCGACGACGTCGTCGTTATCGCCAACGGACAGACGCGGGCATCCGGATCACTTGCGGACGTCACCTCCGGGTACCCAGATCTCGAGTCCGCCTTCTTCCATCTCGTCTCGGGCAAAGAGACTGTGCGATGAGCATCGTTAACGTCGTGCGGGGAGAGTTTGTCAAGGCTTTGACGCTGCCCGGAGTGTGGGCCGGGCTGGGTGTCGGAGTGCTCGCAAGCGTCGCTCTCACTCTTCTCAATGCCTCCACCGTACGTTCCGCAATTCGTTCAGGTGATCTTTCGAGAGTCGCCGATACCTCCACCTTCGAGACCGTCTTTGCCATCATGCCGCTGGGCACGGTGGGTGCTGTCATCATCGCAGTGATGGTCATGGGCAGCGAATACAGTGCGGAAACCGCCGAGTCCGGCGGCGCACGCCAAATTCTCACGAGCTTGCGTGCGGTCCCGACGCGGGGTCTGCTGCTGGCCAGCAAAGTCCTTGTCACGGTGAGTCTCGTCGTGCTCATGGCGGTGGTCATGCTGCCAACATGTTGGTTAGCCGCCGAGCTTGTCATCGGGGGAACCGGAACCGAGACTGTCACCCACCACAATGCCCTCATCCGAGCACTCCTGGGGACGCTCTACTGGATTCTTATGGGTCTCATCGCACTGGCCATCGCGGCTCTCGCCCGCAACGTGTTGATACCGCTTGCTTTTCTCATCGTTAACAGCTCGCTTGTCTCCTTCTCCTACCTGCTCACCAAGGTCACCTCGCTGGCTAACTACCTACCGGACATGGCGGGCAGAAATCTCTTCATGGGCGAATCCATGGGAGCACCCGAAGGCCTCGCGCCGTTGCCGGGCGGACTCATTATGGCGCTATGGATGGTGGGGTTGCTCGCCATGGCGACGATCTTTCTTCGGAGGACGGACGGATGACCAGCACAAACCCACCAACAGTCACGGCGAAACCCATGGATGAGATACATCGCCTGAGACTACTAACGAGTGCCACACGAGCAGAGATCGTCAAACTCGCCACACTCCCTAGCATCGCCACGGTAGCTCTCCTGACCATCGTATGCGTAGCCCTGACGGTTGGGGCGCTCGCGAACTCGTTCGAGCAACACGGGCAGGCTGTAGCGCAAAGCGGGGCGACGGCGGCCGTCGAACTCCTTCGTCCACTCATCCTGTTCTTACAGGTTGGACCTATCGTTCTCGGTATTCTCGCGGTGACACAGGAGTATTCCGGTTCTCAGGGCTCCACCACGTTGCGGTCAACGCCGCAGCGTGGTGTGGCCATGGGTTCAAAACTCACGACGATAGCGGCGGCTCAGGTTGCTCTCGCGGCCTTGGTGGTAGGCACAGGATGGGGTGTGGCGCAATTCTTGCTGGATCCCACCACTCACTCCGCCGGAGCATCGGCTTCTCACACCACGGCCGACCTGGCTGACCTCGCCGCCATGGTCCTCTATCTCGCGAGCGCGGGCATGATCGCCTCCGGAATTGCGCTCGTTACTCGTTCCCTGGCAAGCGCGCTGATATCAAGCCTCGCGCTCCTGCTGCTGGCTCCCCCGCTCCTTGCCGGTGTTCCCACACTCGCCCAATGGTTGCCAAGCAACGTCGAGTCGGTGGGACTCATCACCTGGGTGGCCATAACGCTGGCCATCGGGACAGCGAGCTTCCTTCGGCGCGATGGATAGGAGCTAAAGTACTAGGAGCCAACGTACGTGGCTGGGCGGCTCGCTGGTTACTGGTTGCCCGTTTGCCGGTCACAGGTTGCTAGTCAGCGAATTCCTCAGCCCGCTGCGCCACGACGTTGATGTAGTCGAGTGAACCGTTGTATGCGCCAACCCCGGCGCTCCAGCCATCGTTACTCGTCATATCTCCTCCACGATGGCAGAGGAGGGCTCCAGCCGTCAGGGCGGCATCGTCAATCTGTTGGGGATCGGCAACGCCGTCGCCATTGCCATCCTGACCGTAATACAACCAGGATTCAGGAATGAACTGCATGGGGCCAACGGCGCGGTCCCAGACGGCGTCGCCGTCATACTCGCCATAGTCGGTATCGGGGACGGCAGCAACCCCTGCGCTGCCATCCAATGCAATACCAATAATCGGAGGTGAGACAACGCCGTCGTCGCCCAACTGGGCCCCATCGTGGCTGCCGTGTTTCGACTCCGTGGCCCCGATACCGGCCAAAGTATTCCATCCAATTCCGCACTCAGGATCCGATTGGGCCAGCACAAGCGCTGCATTCGCGTAGGCTTCGACGGCGCGCGCGGGTATACCGGTACGATCCGCTGTGTCGGCGATCCAGGCAGGATCCGCCACCACGTCGGAATCCCCAGAATCGGGAAGCTGCTGGGGCGGGGCCGGTGGATAACCGAGCTGGGGATCTTCAGATCCAGAGCATGCGGCCAGGCTGCCTAATGCAAGCGCAGCGGCGGGAACAAAGCGGAGAGGTTTCTTCACAGAGGAGATGCTATCCGCTGCGACTTACTGTCTTCATCAGTCTGAGACGCGACCCACGTGCCCAGACGTGTCCGTCGGGGGAAGGACACACGGGATGAGTAAACCATCAGCGTGCCGAGTAGCGAAGGAACTCTTCAGCCAAACGATCGTTACCATAGCCCGCATTGATCGCCGACTGCCGTGCTGCCTCTCCCACATACTGGAGCATGAAGTCCATATCCTCGAACTGACTTTCGTGGCACTTGACCGCGTCCAGCTTCTTCCGAAGATCTCCCTCGGTGAGTTCCACGTAGTGATTCGGTGTATGGTGCCCTTGCAACCACACCTCCTCCACTGTCCACGGCTCCAACCCGGCACTTAGCAGCTCACGAAAGGCAAAAGGATTACGCGCCGCCGGATAGACCGCCTGGATAGCAGCCTCTCCCACCGCGCGATGGTCTGGATGACTTGCGGCGATACTCGTCCAATTGTGTTCCGGGGACATGGTGATAACGAGGGAGGGGCGGTGGATGCGAATCTGGGCGACGATATCGCGAATAAGATCGGTGGTGACACGCAGTTCGCCATCGATGTGCCCAAGGAACGTGACGTTCTCAATGCCAATAAGCGCCGCTGAGGTACGCTGCTCGCGCATGCGGACCGCAGACATCTGGTCCTGTCCTTCAGTCTTGAAGCCACCGGCACCTCCAGATGTGGCAACAACGATACTGACGCAAGCACCCTGCGCAACAAATTGTGCAAGCACACCGCCCGCGCCAACATCAGCGTCGTCGGGGTGGGCGAAAACACCGAGAATTCGTTCATGCGCCAAGATGGTGCTCCTTTTTCTGTCCTTCGTGGGCGTGTGGCGTTGATGGCTGCCTTATTTGGCACGAAGCAACGCGTGACGCCCAGTTACTTTGATTAACCCTCAAAAATCGCAGCTACGCCGGGAATGGCTTTGCAGTATTCGTCGAGAATTCGACGGGCGACATCGGCTGAATCAACAAGCGGATGCGTGGCGATGGCGTGCCACGCCTTGTCTCGATTTCCTTCTCGAACCGCGTCAATCACCAGGGTCTCACAGGCTTTGACCTGCACAATGAGGCCCAATTCCGCACCAGTGAGCGGCGCCAGAGGGACCGGCAGCGGTCCCTTACGATCCACCCAGCACGGAACTTCCACAATGGCGTCATCCGCGAGCGCCGGAATAATCCGCTCCCCGCCCTCGGTATTGCTCACCCCGAGAATCATGCGGGCAGATTTGCCGTTCCAGCGCGTGGACTCCCGACCGGATAACGCAGTCATGAGATCGAGCGCCACTTCCTGGTAGCCGCCGTCAAGATCGTCGTCTTCGCGGGCTCCTTCACCCGCCACCTCCCGCGCCTCGGCCATGTAGGTTTCCTCCCGCTCGCGGTGGGTAGCATCCCACAGGTTGGCGGCATGATCCAGCTCATCAAGCGCGGTCTCGTAGAAAGCGCGTTGTTGGGCTGAGAGGAACTGGCCGCGGGTCTGATCTTCGGTAAGAATCTGCGCCACAGCCTCGCGATTGCGATAAAAATAGAAGAGGTATTCATTCGGGATCATCCCCAGCTGGCGTACCCAGTCGAGCCCGATGAGCCGCGCCTCCTCCATCTGGGAAAGCAGCTCCGGGGTATTGAGCAGTGTAGGGAGCACGTCGCGGCCGCCCCTGGTGATGGAGCGCAGCCAACCAAGGTGATTGAGACCAATGTAGTCATACTCCAGCTCGCTCTCCTGGCTACCAAGAGCGCGCGCCGCTCGCCGTACTAGTCCAATCGGGGTATCGCAGATGCCGATGACCCTCCGTCCCAGAACTTCACGCATCGCCTGCGTAATAATCCCGGCCGGATTGGTGAAGTTAATGACCCATGCCTGCGGCGCGGCCTCTGCCACGGTGCGCGCCAGCTCCAGCGCGACGGGGATGGTGCGCAGAGCATAGGCGTAGCCACCCGGTCCTACCGTCTCTTGGCCGAGAACTCCGTGCCGGAGCGGGATAAGTTCATCCTGGACGCGGCCTTCGGTGCCCGCCACTCGAATCGCAGAAAAGACGAAGTCCGCGCCGCGCACAGCTTCTGCCATGTTCGTTGTAGCGACGATGCGGGGTTTGCGAGGCACATCCAGTTGGTCAAGCACCGCGGTCATGACACGTAGGCGCTCCGGAGCCACATCGTAGAGGTACAGCTCAGTCACATCGATTTCATCGCGGGGCCTCCTGCTTAGTGCCTCCACGATCTGCGGCACCCGGAACCCGCCACCCCCGACAATCGTGAGTTTCATACCGCGATGGCCTCCGCTCGTACATGAAAGAATGCTGGAGGACCAAGTCCTCACGCAGTCAGGCAAGATTCCGTGGCATCTGTAATCGGCCACGATCTATTGGCGTAACCTCCATAGTCTAGGGCATACATCGAGAACGAGGAGCCATCCATGCGGGAGTTTTTCCAGCGATCCAAAGCAGCAACCGCCGTTGTGGTTGGTCCCTTGTTTCTTGACGTCATTTTTAGCGCCGTCCCACGGGTTCCCGTGCCCGGAGAGGAACTATGGAGCGACCGCTGTTCCTTCGTTGCAGGGGGAGCCGCCAACCAAGCTCGCGCGCTCCGCCGCATGGGGTTCCATGTTCATCTGTGCTCATATCTCGGAGAAGATCTTCCCGGCCAGATGGTTGCGACGTTACTCGACGACGACGGACTGCCCACCACTTTGTTACATCCCACCGAGCATCAGGCGGTCACCGCGGCGATGAGCGTAGGTGATGATCGCGCAATGATTTCTGCTGGTACGAACGATGCACCGCCACTCTCGGGTGCCGCACCCGATCTGCTCATGGGCGATCTCCGAGCACTCGAACGTAATCGCGAGACCGTTCGTCTGTGGCGCGAGCATGGCACCTTTGTGATCGGCGATGTGGGGTGGGATGAGAGCGGACGCTGGGATTGGTCCGATCTGGCGCCACTCGACCTCGTTGACGTGTTCGTTCCCAACGAGGACGAGGCGTGCCATTACACGCGAGCGAATTCGCCGGAGGAGGCAGCCGCACGACTCACGGACTTGGTTCCTACGGTTGTTGTCACTCGGGGAGCACGCGGAGTTGTTGCCGCGGGCGTGGGTCTCGGGAAGAGAACCAGCGATGCAATCGACGACGGCGTCCTCTCGCTCACCGCCTTCCCCGCCCAGACCATTGATCCAACGGGTGCCGGTGACGTGTTCTCGGCCGTCCTCGCCTGGGGGCTGTTGCAGGGCGGCACGCTTCATCAAGCCGTGAGCGCCGCGGGCGTGGCGGGCGCAATGAGCACCGAGGGATTAGGCGGCAACGGCGCGCCATCCCTCCATGAGTTAAAGGAACGGACACGAGTCTTATCAGCTAGCCCCCACGGATACGACCTCACACTTCTCTTCTCGAGGTAGCACCCGTGACGATCATCGCTCAGAGGTGAACGTCGCAACCGCCGCCAGAATGTCCGCAATACGCGAGCGATCCCACACCACACCGGGGTCAACCTCGATATAGCTAAGAACAGTTGAGGTGACCATATAGACGCCGGGGGTCCAGGGCGTCGTCGTCGACGAACCAAAAGCTCGCATCGGACGCGGAACCTGCATCGAACTGTCCCCAAGCGAGATCCGAGCGAGCACCCCCATCATGCTGGCGCCGGCCGCTCGACTCATCAACTCAAAGCCATCGGGGCCGTTCAACGGCGCCACCAAACGGTAGCCGAGCAGAGCTGCGAACTGCGCATACACCCGGGACCGTACAGTAACAGCGCGCTGGTCAGACTCAACGAGGGCCTCCGTCACCGCCTCGCGCACGGCCGGATCCGAAATCCCCTGATAGCTCGCGAGGAGAAGACGATAGGTGCGCCACTGCGGCGACGTGCTGACAATGTCAAAATCAGCGCCAATCGAAACGCGCAGCAGCTCAACCACGAGGTCGCGGTGATCCTGGGGCGAATCGAGATGCTCAGCGCGCTCGGCGAGAATGTTCGCGACCGAAATCATAAGGTCCTCGCCCGGCGCCGGCAGCGTGGCACCCCGCGCCAGCTCGGTGAGCACTTCCCCGTAGAAGCGCTCGCGCTGTGGCCAGCGACGGTAGGCAGAGGTGCGGGAGACTTCCGCCGCGCGAATCACCTCGTCAAAAGGAAGCGATTCCAGCCCGGTGGAGATCCCCCGGTCGTGGACGAGGGAGAGAGCTGCCGAGAGCATACGCTGCTCTGTTTCACGGTCGGTCATGCGGGCCATGCGATTACTATACCGAACCATACCGATAATGGTACTGTGAGTACCATAAACAATACTGATAGTTTCATCAATGAGGAGAAACATCATGAAGGCCGTCATTATCATCGAATCATGGTTCGGGAACACCGCCGCAATTGGTCAGGAAATCGCTAGGGAACTGCAAACACGCGGAACCCTCGTCAACATGGCGGGAGTTGCCGAAGCACCCACCACTCTCCCAGCAGACACGGACCTGTTACTTGTCGGCGCCCCGACCCACAATCGCGGACTCTCTACACCATCCACCCGTGAGAAGGCATCGGTCACGGCGAAGGTGGCGGGTGACCACTCCATTGGTGTCCGCGAATGGCTCGCCTCCGCCACTCTTCCGGACGGCGTCAAGGTTGCGGCATTTGACACCGTGACCGGCAAGAACTTCATCTCCGGTTCAGCAGCAAAGGCCGCTTCCAAGATTCTCGGACGCCGCTCCCCCGGGATCAATGTTGAGACGCGATCATTCGTGGTGCGCGGGACCGCCGGGCCGTTGGCTGATGGCGCACTCGCCGAGGCTCGTGAATGGGGCGGGCAGCTGGCCGCAACAAGAAACTGACGCGCTTGCCACCACCTGTGCCAGAACTCTCACGATCGCAACATAAGAACGATTGTACACATATTGATTGATGGTTAGGATCGTCGTGCCGCATTTTCTGCGCACCACCAACTATCGATTGAGACATGTATGTATTCGCTCCTGCTCGCGATCATTTACGTAGCATTCATCAGCCTCGGCTTGCCCGACTCCCTTGTGGGCTCAGCATGGCCCGTCATGCACGGTGAGCTGGGTGTTCCCGTGTCCTTCGCGGGCCTCATTACGATGATCATCGCCTCTGGCACCATCATCTCAAGCCTTCAGTCTGACCGCCTCACCAAGAAACTCGGTCCCGGCCTCGTCACCGCCATCAGCGTGGGCATGACGGCAGCGGCACTCATGGGATTCTCCTCGTCCGGATCCTTCCTGGCCGTCTGCCTCTGGGCTATTCCCTATGGTCTGGGTGCTGGCGCAGTTGATGCCGCGCTTAACAACTACGTGGCACTCCACTACGAGTCTCGCCACATGAGCTGGCTCCACTGCTTCTGGGGGATCGGCGCCTCAATCAGCCCCTTCATCATGGGCTACAGCCTCACCTCGGGTAGCGGGTGGAACCACGGTTATTGGATCGTCAGCGTCATTCAGATCATCCTCACGGTGGCGCTTTTCGTGAGTCTTCCGCTGTGGAAGATAACGCCGAGGAAGAACGGCGAGGTTACCTCCGGCACCGAAACATCCTCACCGAACGACGACGGCGCCGCGAGCGAACCAATTCCCTTGACTCGCGCACTGCGCATCCCCGGTGTTCCACTCATTTTGACAGCGTTTATGGCTTACTGTGCGGTTGAAAGCACCGCCATCCTGTGGGCTTCCACGTATCTTGTCGACGCCCGCGGTGTGGACAGTGCAACCGCCGCCCGGTTTGCCTCGCTCTTCCTGTTGGGAATCACGCTGGGACGGTTCCTTGGTGGTTTTGTTGCAGACAGGTTTGGCGACGATCAGATGATTCGCTACGGCACCCTCATCACCCTCACCGGCATTGTGCTGATCGCGCTACCGCTGGAGAACGATGTGCTGGCTCTCGCCGGACTCGTCATTGCCGGATTCGGCTGCGCTCCAATCTACCCCTCGATTATCCACGCAACCCCCACCAACTTCGGCCGCGCAAACTCACAGGCCATCATCGGTATCCAAATGGCCGCAGCCTATACCGGTTCGACCCTCATGCCGCCGCTTTTCGGTTTCATTGCCACACATACCAGCCTCAGCCTGTTCCCGTTCTACCTGGCAATCTTTGCCATCCTCCTGCTTGTCATGACCGAAAAGCTCACGCGTAAAGTCACCATCGCAGCATCCGCACAGGCATAACGCGTGCAGAATCACACCAAGGTGATGGAGTCCGCCGGGACGTGACCTCCAAACCGCAAACAGCTGATGGCACCTGTAACGAGAGGAGTTACAGGTGCCATCGTCATTTATCCCCGTGCCCCAGGAAGAGGTTGTTCCAACCGATGGAGCGCCCTTCGAGAGCGTCTTGTGGAGGGACGTTGCCGCCATTCCCGCTTCCGCACCACTGGCCGATCAGGTCATGCACGATCTTGCACTTGCCCAGGTTTTTGCTGCCATTGAGGCCGACTCCCCCATCGTGCAGACAGGACTGACACTCTGTTTGCCTCGGATCTCCGAGTCCGCCAAGATCCTAGACCTCACAGCGGGCTGGAACCTGGCACTGGCGTCGCGGCTCCCCCGGGATCACATTGCAGCGGTCACAAACAATGTAGGGGCGAGGTTGCCCGCGTTCAGAGCCTCCAGTCACACTCGCCAGGGTGATAGTGTCGTAACGGCCTACGGAACGCCGAGCGAAAGGACAACCGAACCATGAGAGCCCTAATGATCATCGAATCGTCGTTCGGAAACGTCGCAGCCACCGGCAAAGCAATCGCTGATGGACTGCGGAGCGAAGGGGGCGAAGTCGCCGTCGTCGCTGTTGCAGACGCTCCCCAGCAGGTGCCAACGGGCACGGATCTTCTTCTCGTCGGCGGCCCCACCCACAACCGAACCCTCTCAACATCTGTCACCCGCGGACTCGCGGCGGCCGACGGCGGCCAACCAAGCCCGGTGGGAATTCGCGACTGGCTAGATGGCGCGCAGTTGCCCGAGGGACTACGCGTCGCCGCCTTTGGGACCGCAAGCGGGCGCGCATGGATGAACGGATCGTCGGCCAAGACAGCCGCGAAGATCATCAGGCAACGGCACCCCGATATCGAGGTGAGCACGCAGATGTTCGTGGTGGGTGCCTCAAAGGGGCCGCTAGCACCCGGAGAATCAGAGTTGGCGCAGCTTTGGGGCGCCAAACTCGCGCGAGACACCACTGACTGATCGTCAAGAGTGACAGTCAACTCCAAGGAAACTCACTCGCAGCATTCCACCTGACATATGATCCACCAGTTCACTCCGTACCAAAAAGAGAATATTCTCAAAACTGCCATTTATCCCGCACATTCATGGAATCCCACACCCAAGTGACACCAATCACGGAGAGCTCCATGTTTTAACAAAACTATTCAAAGATCCAGGTGACGCGGCTATTATTCATCACGTGACGCCAATTTCCGGATCGGGCAGCTCGTTCTCGGTGGCGTAATATGTCCGGATGGGCCAACCGCCCCCGGAAATGTACTAGGGAGATTAAACCGATGGAAAACCATAGCCGAGGATCCGAGCGAGCTCAGATGATTCAATGCTGGGAGTGTGCAGAGTGAGCAGTACAGGGCTCGGTGGACGCGCGGCACGTGGAGCAGCGGTAACCCTCGTGGCACAAGCTGCCAAGATGATTACTCAATTTTTAGGCGTTGTCATCCTTGCTAGGCTCCTCAATTCCGATGATTATGGGCTTTTCGCCTTGGCAGTGTCCATCGTCACCTTTGGAGAGCTGTTCCGGGATTTCGGTCTATCTTCTGCTGCTATTCAATCCCCCACGCTCAGCCGAGCTGAGCGAGACAACCTTTTCTGGCTCAACACCGCTATTGGAGCTGTCCTCTCCATTATCGTCTTTGCGGGGGCACCGCTTATCGCCAGCTTTTCCGGGCATCCCGACCTCAAACAGGTCACCCAGGTACTTTCCGTTATCTTCCTTCTCAACGGACTGACCACACAGTACAGAGCCAATTTGGTGCGCGGACTTCGTTTCAAGGCCATCGCTGCAACCGAGATAGCCTCGGCAGTTCTCGGACTCACCGTCGGCATCATCAGCGCGGTGGCGGGATTAGGATACTGGGCACTGGTCATCCAGCAAATGACAACTGCTGCCACCCTCCTCATCGGTATGGTGATAGCCGGGCGTTGGCTGCCCAGGCTCTACACCCGCAGCGTATCCGTGCGTCGGTTCATGAGATTTGGTATCAGCCTTCTTGGATCACAGATCATTGGATATGCGGCAAACAACGTGGACACATGGATCATCGGCATCCGTTTCGGTACAGGCATTCTCGGTTTTTACAATCGCGCCTTCCAGCTTCTTATGACACCGATCAATCAGATCCGCACACCGAGTACCACCGTTGCCCTGCCGGTTCTCAGCCAACTTACTAATGACCAGCCGCGCTTTGACCGCTTCGTTCGCCAAGGACAATTGGCCCTTGCACTTCCACTCGGCCTCGCCATGGCTCTGGTGGCCGGAGGAGCATCCGCTATCGTTCCGGTGATCCTCGGAAACGAATGGGCAGCCTCCACCCCTTACCTGCGCCTCTTTGCAATTGCCGCATTGTTCCAGACTCTCGCCATGGTTGGATACTGGATCTACCTCGCACGAGGACTCACCTCTGTCCTGTTCCGGTATTCCATCGTCCAGGCCCTCATTAAGTTTTCCTGCATTATCATCGGAAGCTACTGGGGAACGATTGGGCTCGCCGTCGGGTACATGATCGCACCTGCCCTGTCATGGCCGATCTCCCTATGGTGGCTCGGTCGCAACACCCCCATCCCACAGCGCGCGCTCTACAAGAACGCCTTTAGTGTTGTTGCGCAGGCAGCGGTGGTTGGATGCGCGTCCTACGCGGCGACTACCGCATCGGCTGGACTCGGCTCACTTATCAGTATGATCCTTGGCGCTCTCGCCGGAGTGGCTGCGTACCTTGTTCTCATCGGTGTTGTTCCAGCATTCCGCAACGACCTCAAAGACGTTTTTGCGATGGCCGCAATGGTTCGGAACCGTCCCGGTAAGCCTGGCACGGAGGAAAAGAAGGACTAGTACCTCAACAACTCGTCGGGCGTTTCAACAACTAGCGTTGGGCGCACCTAGACCAACGAACGGCTCTTGTGGCCAGCCAAATGGGCTGGCCACAAGAGCCGTTCTTCACGCGTCAATTTGAGGAGTTAACAGCCATTTCTGACAGCTGTCGTGCATCTTGGATCCGCCAACTCAAATGTACTTTTGCAACGCCTTGACAGCAACGTCGAGCAGCTCATCAGCACGCTTTCTCACCTCAAGAACCTGAACCGCCAGGTCGGGGTTGCCATCAAGAATAGCTAGCGCATCGGCAGCAGGCGTTGTTGAGTCATGAAGATCCACAACATGATTCCATCCAAGATCGCCCAGCAGCGGCTTAAACTTTCGCGAATAGGCCAACGGGATTGCCGGGGTTCCCACAGACAAGGAGTTCAGACAGGCGTGCATCCTGGAACCAATGACAAGGTCCGCACCCTTGACGAGGGAACGCAAATGCGTCAGGTCTCGTGGCACAACATGCTCTATCCCGAATTCTTCGCTGAGCATCCGCGCCGTTGGTTCATCGTTATCCAATAGATCTGAGTCCAGGACATGCGACAGCAGACTCACGGTTCTCCCGCGCTCATGGAGCCCTCGGATAACTTCCCGGACAGTGTTCTGATACTCCCGCGCGGAGCCGTGATCATCGGAGTTCCACAAGAGACCCGAAACGTTGAGGAGCACATCACGCTTTCCCTCAGCTTCCGGCTGTTCCATGGCAAAAACAACATCCGATGTGAGGACATCCGGAGTGCGTCCCAAACGGGTGGCGGCCTCCATCGAGGCTGAATCACGCGCCATCACCAGGCTCGCCCGTCGCAGTGAAGCGGCTCCTAGACGTTTACCCTGGCGAGTTGTGAAAGGACCGATAGTCTGGGGACCGATCACAAGGGGCACACCGCAAGCCTTGACGAAGTTCGCCATATTACAGATCTTGCGCAGTCTCGGAAGACCGTAGATATCCGCGAAGGAATCGCCAGCCCGGGTATCGACAACGAGGTCAAACCCTTTCACCCATGTCTTCAGGCCACGAGAATTAAGCACAAACTCGCGCAGCAGACTGCGGCCCACGCCAATGTTCACGGGAGCCTCACCTTGACCATAACTCTGGGTAAGGATTTCTGCATCTGGTGCGACCCTACGTACCAAAGCAGCAGATCCCTCCCCCAATGCTCGCACGCCTAGGTTTGTGGAATTTGGAGTAGTCCAGAGCAAAAGTACTCGAGTCACGTTTTCTTTCTCCTGGCTTTTGTTCGAAAAGGACGCGTCGCTCACCTCACGTGAGAAACCAATTCACGAACGTCGTTAGTGATCCATTTGTCCAACCGATGACACGAGCACTTAAGAGGATCTCGCGGGCCGGCAGACATTCATTGATCCGAATAACGGCCTGGAATTCCACGCCGCGTCAGATAGTCACTATGAATATTACCGTTCAAAGTGGCGCGAGCCCTTCTTTCAGAGGGAACGGAAGTGTGGTTCCTGTCATCACAAAAACATTCGACATAATAAGCCCAAATAGCCGCAATCATAACGGTTTTGCTTCTCGAATACAGAGAGAGCGTCTACGAAAATGGTAAAATTGTCATTGCATTTACGAGAGAATCCCGAGAAGGTATCTCCATTCCTTCTTGTGGTCACAGGCAGCATTTCCTTTTCTGCCTGATGTTGCGTGACATGTGGTTCAACAGAGCCACCGTGTCCTCAGTCACCCCAGGAGAAATATAAGATGAGCCCATCCTCGCTCCCTCAGGGACCCGTTGTCGTTGCTATTCTCACCTACAAACGACCCCTGACTCTTGAGCCCGCCGTCCAAGCCGTCGCGGAACAGGCTGCGGAACTGGATGTCCCTATTGACATCCTTATCGTGGACAACGATCCGGAACGTAGTGCTGAAGATGCGGTGGCAGCAGTGGTCACTCCCGTTCCCGTTCATTACCTCTCCGAGCCCACGCCAGGCATCGCCGCAGCGCGTAACGCCGCACTCAAGGCAGCCGCGGATTACCGTCTTCTTGTTTTCTTCGACGACGACCAATCTCCTGAGCCCAACTGGCTCAGATACCTTCTTGAGCACTGGGAGCGCGTACAATGCGCGGCGGTTGCTGGGCCTGTTCTTTCTGTTCTCCCTGACAAGATTCCCAACCCCTTTGTCGTCGCCTCCGGAATCTTCGAAACCGCACGCTTCCCAACGGGCACCAAGAAATCGGGGGCTGGCGCAGGAAGCCTGCTTCTTGATATGAACTTCCTTCGAGATCACAAGCTCCAGTTTGATCCTCGCCTTGGCCTACGTGGCGGCGAGGACACACTGCTAACCCATGAGATTGTTGCCGCAGGTGGAATCATTGAATGGTGCGACGAGGCAGTCGCAACGGAGCCTGTGGCTCCAGAACGAATGACGCATTCATGGATGCGCCGCCGAGCATTTCGCTCTGGGGCTTCATGGGCGCGCTCTGTCATCGCAACAACACCGGGGCGTCGCGGGCGATTTGTTGCCCGCGTAGCCATCGCTGCACGCTCAGTCTTGCGGATCCTCATGAGCGTTGCGCTCATCGCGTACGGGCTTATCCGCCGTGACAATCGTAAAGTTGCTCGCCAGACGAAGGATATCTACTCCCTCGCGGGTGCTCTGTCCGCTCTTGTAGGGGCTCAGGAAGTTGAGGACTATTCACGCGGCTGATCGTAACGCAATGAGGGGGACCAGCTTTTAAGCTGGTCCCCCTCATTGTTGAGAGAAATAGGTGCTATCCGTTTGAACGCATTGAACGTAAATGAATCAATCCCGACACAGTACCCCGAACGGCCGCCCATACGTGCTTTGGCGAGACCATCGCTAAGCGTGATCCACCACTCAGCAAGACCTCACGGGCATAGCGCGGACTCAGTCGTGCCCAACGCCGCTGCTGCTCTGGAGTAAGATGACGAGCCGCAAATACTAGGCGATTACGGCAGTTGTAATAGATGTAGGTGGGCGACTTCGAGCTGACGCGCGACTTCGACTGTGTTCCACCTTCGTCATGGACGACTACCACCGAATCCTCGAGGTGAAGAGAACCTCCGTGGGCAACCATCGCCCACGATATGTCCACATCCTCCCAATACAGGAAGTAGTCTCCACCGAAGCCTCCCGACGTGCGCCACGCCTCCAATGTAAAAGCGAGACAGGCACCAGTCAGCCAAGGATGCTGAGCTGTAGCAAAATTTGCACGCCGGTTGCGGCCAACTTCTACATCGACTTCCTGCCCGGAATATGTGATCTTTCCACTGCTGTCCGACATGAGCGGAGAAACAAGCGCCCCTGGATGAGCAAGAACCGAGGCAACCAATCCGTCAAGATTCTCCGCCGTCATCACCGCATCTGGATTGAGCACAACAACTACATCGGCACCATCAACGAACGCTCGCTCAACGCCCAGATTAACACCATCTCCGAACCCCAGGTTCGCTTCGGGAGTGAGGACTGTCCAGCCACGCGAGGAACCAAGATCCTTCATCCGTGAACGTTCCGCGTCCCCAGAGAAGTTATCAACAACAACCACGTGGGCCGTATTCGGAAGCTGTGCCAGATTCTTTTCGAGCAGTCGCGATGAACCGTAGTTTACGACGACGAGCCGGGCATCTGTAGACATCGTCATGGTCTCCCCCTACTGAGTAGAACCGAGAGCGCGAACGTCCCGGAACCACTTTGGCAATGCCAGGCAAAGGAAACCAACCGTCGCGAGCGTAATAAGCCCGTAGATACCAACAAATAACTGCGTGGAACCGTAGAGCGCGAATGCCAGGCACAGCACACCGTAATCGGTGGGCAGCACCAGCACGGAGCGTAGCCATGGAGCGCGACCTCCCGTCTCAGCCTTTGACGTCACTCCATGAGCCCGCCGCAACTGTTCAGTGAGGATCATCGCAAAGAATTGGACGGAGGACGTAATAGCGTTGACGATCGGCACGAGCAACCACACCGAATCCACCGCATCAAAGCGATAAAGACCGATGAGCATGCCAAGCGGCAGCGACACCACCTTAAAAGCATCGCAGATGTGATCGAGCCACTCGCCGGCAGAACTTCCAGTTCCGGTCAGGCGAGCAACTTGGCCGTCGGCGGAATCCCAGGCGTAGCCCAGCACAAGGAGAATCAACACGAGGATGCCAAGCCACCAGCTCGGCGGAACAAGGGCTAGCAGCGCGATGCCGGTAAAGGTGTGAAGAGCACTGATACCGGTTACCTGATTGGGGGTAAGCCCAGCCTTGTAGGCGGCGGCGGCGAGCAAACGACCGATTTTGCGATTGACAAAACGAGAGTACGCGGGCGCACTGCGGGCCGCACCCTTCTGGGCGGCCGAGAGGCGCCGAACAATGTCTAGATAGCTTTCGTTGACAGCTTCGTTCACTTTCCTGATCCCTTCACCTTGCGACGACGACGGCCGAAATGAGTTCCGGGCGTGGTCCTGGCAGCCAACCGGAAAGCAAGGTCCTCATATCCATCAGCCACCAGATCCCAATCGTAGGCGCGAGCGCGCTCACGCAGTTGTACTCCCCGCGCACGTTGCCCTGGAACATCGGCCTCAGCGGCCTCAACCAGACGGGCCACATCTTCCGCGTTGGCGAAGAAGGTACCCGCCTCGCCCACAACTTCACGATTAAAGGAGACGTCAAACGCCGAGGTGGCTGCTCCTGCTCCGATGGCACGCAACAACGACGGATTAGTACCGCCGACGGAATGGCCATGCAGGTAGGTCAATGCGTTAGCGTAGAGCTGATCGAGCAGCTCCTGATCCCAGACACCGCCGAGAAGCCGAACCCGAGGGTCGTTTCCAGCAATCGCCTTGATCTTCGCCGTGTATTCGTTTGCGTACGGAGCCGAGCCGACCACCACGAGCGGTAGCTTGGCAGTGGAACGAACGTAGCCCTCCACAATGAGGTGGATATGGTTCTCCGGTTCGAATCGGGCGACTGCCAGATGGAAGGCGTCTGGGGCGAGGTCAAGCTCCGCCAGCTTACCGCTTCCCGCATCTTCGATGATCGGAGCACCGTAGGCGATGAGCTCCGTAGGAATGTTGTACTCGTCGAGGTAGTAGTCGGCAATTCCCTGCGCGTCGGCAATGAGAGCATCGGACATCCACACCGACGCAGTCTCGGCGCCGCGGTAATAACGCTGACCGCCCTTGCCCCATTTGCCGCGCTTCCACTCAAGCCCGTCCACATGAGTGGCAACCGGGATGCGAGCAGCCCGGAAAACGGGAAGGAAGGGTGAATTCGCCGCATTGAAAAGGAAAGCCACATCCGTTCGGTGGGCCGCCAGGTGGAAAGCTGAGAGACCGGTGTGGCTCAACGTTTCCAGGCTTCGCTGCCGCAATGCGGGCAGAGTGACCAGTTCCATTCCACGATATGTGCCGGTGACGTCAGAGTTACCTGTGCGGCAATACACGCGAACCTGGTGGCCGCGATCTGCAAGACGAACACCGATCTCTTCAACCGCGGTCTCGAACCCCCCGTAGTGTGCGGGAGCCCCACGGGTTCCCACCATTGCTATTGATAATGAACGCTTCACAACAAGACTCCTAATGTCATACCAAAGTAGAGGGGTGCGTAGAGGGGTGCTTCGACGACTCTGCGACCATTCACGATCATGTTTCTCCCTGATCTGTCCGATGTGCTGCGTGCCCGTCGCCATACTAGACCACCACTCAGCCCAGGCCGGGCTCGGTCTATGAACCGTGGCGACACAGCGATACGAGTCTCAAAAGCAAAGCCTTTGTACATAATAATGCGTAACTTGATGACAATCAGTGGAATAATGGTGTCAGATACGGCACGATTGACGTCCGTTACATTGAAATTGTCTTTTCAAAAGGAGTACCTAGTGTCAGAAGAGCAACGAACAGTCCTCGTGGCGCACCCCTCCCCCGATCTCTACGGATCAGATCTACAGCTCTTAGAGACCGTCACTGGATTTGTCGATGCGGGGTGGCGGGTTGTCGTCACAATTCCTCACGAGGGTCCCCTGTTACCACTGCTCGCTGAACGTGGCGCCGATATCCTCGTCATTCCCTTCCCCGTTCTTCGGAAGGCACTCCTACATCCCCGGCGAATCCTTGGCTTTCTTCGGGACACAATCAACGCTACGCTCGGTGCCCGTCGGCTTCTACGCTCGCTGCGTCCGAGCGTCGTATGGGTCAATACTCTGACGATTCCAGTATGGCAGGTAGCCGCCCTTGTGTCCCACATCCCCTCTGTTGTCCATGTGCATGAAGCGGAGGAGGATGGTTCTCGAATCGTTCGGACGGCCCTTGTATCCCCCCTCGCCCTTGCAAAAATCGGTGTCGTCAACAGCAATGCCGCCGCCCGCGCAATTACCAGCGTTCTTCCTCTTCTCAAGAACAAGCTCGAGCTTGTCTACAATGGTGTACCCGGTCCAGAAACCGAATCTCAGCCGCACCCCGCCCATTCCGGTCCGACCCACGTCGCTCTTGTAGGGAGGCTGAGTCCCCGCAAGGGTACAGATATCGCGCTAGAAGCCGTCGCGCAGCTGCGCTCGCAGGGATACAACGTTCATCTTGATCTCTACGGAGCGATCTTCCCCGGATACGAATGGTTTGAGGATGAGCTCCGTGAACGTGCGAGCAAGGACGACCTCGCGGATGCGGTAACGTTCCACGGCTATGTCCGCCCCGTGTGGAATTCTCTCGCCGCAGCGGACATCGTTATTGTGCCATCGCGTGTGGAACCGTTTGGGAACGTTGCGGTCGAAGCACAACTTGCTTACCGCCCCCTAGTTGTTTCAGCAGTCCAGGGTCTCACTGAAATCATCACCGATGGGACGAACGGTCTTCATGCCCAGCCGGATTCGGCCAGCGATCTCGCGCGGGCACTGAAAGAACTCCTTGATGATCCAGAGCGCGCCGCAGAACTCGCGCGCGCGGGATTTGATAATGCCACATCGCGCTTCACTGTTCTGCGCTACCAGCAGGAAATCGCACGCGTTTTGGCTCAGGCAGCTACCAGCTAACCGGGCACCGGAGCCTGTTGATGTGGTCGTAGCCACACATGGGGAGGGGGAGGCCGAAGTATCGGTCTCCCCCTCCCCATGGGACATAAATCTGCCGGGCGGGCGTCTCGTCACCTTCTTATGGAGACACTCCTCTTGGCCACGAACACATTTCTCTATCTAGGAGGTTGCGCCACTAGGTTCGGCCGTCACGAGGATGGTGCGGGGCTTGACTGGCACGGCGGACAGCGACGCAGTTCGAGGTGTGAGTACGTGTACTCACACCTCGAACCAGGAAGCTGACTGCGGGCTTGTCCCCACGACGAATCCGGCACTGGTGGTGCCGGTGAGTGGACACAACGACGACATCCGAAACCACGAGTGCAAGCACTCGATGGTGAGGATGAGGACGTTGTTAAGAGGACGAAGTCCTCACGCTGCCAGACAAGATTCCGTGACATCCGCAGTAGGCCATGACTTATTGGCGGGATCTCCAGACCTCAGCGAGTCCAGCGCGCCCCTCGCACTGCCTTACCCCACCTAGCCGCTTCGCTGACGGTAATCGACGTCAATCCCTGTGAACGGTAGTGCTCCAGTACCTCACCTGCCCACTGGGCCCGATCAAGGTTAGGAGGAAGCGCATCGTCACCGGCACCGTCTATAGCGCCAGCAATGCCATCATGTCCGAGCACGATGTCACCTGGACGTGCATTAATCTTTGACCATCGCTGTTCCCGAGTCTCCTCCGCCCAATCATGGAGCGACGGACCCCACAACATCACATCCATACCTAAAGCTCGTGCTGTCCGCCAGATGCGCAAATCATGCGCACCATAAGGCGGTCGGAACCAGCGGATCGGCACGTCAAGGGCGGATTCCAGCTCCACCTTGCCACGCGCAATGGAAGCAGCTGCGTCGGCGGGACTGAGATCAGTCAATCTGCGGTGATCAAGTCCGTGCAAAGCGATTTCATGACCGGCATCCCTTACACTCCGGGCAATCTCCGGATAGCGGCGTACGCGCGTCTCGAGCATAAAGAAGGTAGCTGACGCTCCAGCATCTGCCAACACATCAAGTAGCGCGGGTGTGACGTCAGGGTCAGGACCATCATCGAATGTCAGAGCAATCGCTGACCCGATGCCCCGGAACCGAAGAACTGAACCAACCGGGCTAGTGACGACGTCGAGTCCTCGGCGCACTAACCTACGCGCTTGCTTTACTGACGGGTTCATGCAGCCTTTTTCTCCTTTCGAGCATACTCAGCTCGCACACGCCCCAGCCCCCCAGAAGCCATACCGAGACCCCTGTACGTCAGCTTCCACCCTTGAGCATTCATGGATAGATTTCGGGTGATTTTACCCAAAAACACTTTCACCAAACCGACGACGGCGCGCGCACCACCACCGGCAACGAGGCCCACTCTCATGATCCACCTACGCCAGCCAAAACTACCGCGGAGTTTGATCGAAGACGCTGTGTTTCCATGGAACCACTTACGCTGGAGCACCCACTTACGGGTACTGCGCTGTGCAGGAACAAGATCCGTAACACCAGCCTCATCACAAAACACGATGCGCCCGCCTGAAGCAACGAGAGTGGAGGTAAAAAGCGTGTCCTCGCCTCCCGCCAACCCTAGCGAGCGATCAAAGTCCACCCCATAGGTACGAACCTGATGGAGATCGAGAAGGAGATTGCCCGAGGACGCCGCACCCACTTCTGTACCCGAAGGGTAATGACGTCGCTCAAAGAATCCTCCGGCAATGATCCACTCACTCGGAGGCACCTCATAGTGCGGGATGACCCGACCAGCCACACCGGCCGGTCGATCAAAAGTCAGCCACGTGTTAATCATCGTCAGCAGCCAGTCACCGATGGGCTCCTCGTCGTCGTCGATGAACTGCAGCAGGTCAAACTCAACCGCTTCCTCAAGGCACCGCTGTCGCGCCGCAGCAATACCGGGAATTGGTTCATTGATGTAACGAATTGATGAGTGAAAACCACTCACCGTGGATTCTGCAGACCGCTCGGGGTCATTATCAATGACCAGGATCTCTCCTCGGATGTCCGAAGGAAGGGTATCCAGTTGGGCGAGGAGTCTCGGGAGCAACTGCTCGAGAGACTCGGTGCGCTTGAAGGTCAGTACTCCAATAGCGACGGAAAGATCTGACACGCTTTCTCCTCTCGTTCAGACCGTTCCCGATTGTACCTTATATGGAGAAGAACTCCTTGCGTTTCTCAGGACAATTAGGGAGTCATGCCGGAGGGTCTCACCATGTACTTCTCTATAGACACTCCGGCAATCATCCCCCTGATCAGTTGTTTGCCTGGCCCAGGTCGACAACACGGAAAGAATCGAAGAGAACTTCAATTGTTCCCGGGGTACCGCTGGCATGCGCGGCGTGAAGACCAACATACCCAGCACTCTGAAGCGCCGCCGTAGCATCCGTCCTTGAAAGCTGCCATACAGAAGGCTCGGACGAGCCATCCTTCCATATCCGTGCCTCAATCTTGGTCGGCTTTGTACCTGTCACCCTCATCTTAAGATTGAAGACCTCGTTACCAGACCATGTGACGCCGGGAACCTGAACCTCAGGGAGATTCGTCGAGCCACGACGCGGAACAAGCCACACGGTGCCATCACTCTTCATTCTGGCTCTCACGGTATAGCTTGTGGAATCTGTCATGCGGGCAGATATACCTGCAAAAGCATCACCCATGGCGGGCGTTCCATTGACCGAAAACTGAACTGAGGATTCGGAATCTGTAGGGGACGCATTCCTCAACACGAGGTTACGAGCATAGCCGGGCGGCAACGAAATCTTTCCTGAACCATTATTGACCGAAGCTCGTGACGCAACCGCTGTCCACGTAGTCCATGCTCCTCCAGTGTCAGCAGTTCCCCACCCTGACGCTATCTGGCGATTGAAGTTATCGGAAGCAATCACACCGGGTACAGTGGGCTCCTCAGGTGGAGCGGTAACCGTTACCGATTTAGTGCTCGTTCCAGTCATCCCATTGCTGTCAGTCACTGTCAGCTTCACCTGGTAGGTACCGGCGGCGGCGTACGTGTGCGTCGTCGTCGGACCTTCAGATCCGGTCTTCTCGTCACCAAAGTCCCACGCGTACGAGCTAATTGAAGCACTCCCCGCAGCGGAGGATGCTGAGGCATCAAACGCTACCTGCACGTCTGTCGGGTTCGCAGCGAACGCCGCCGTCGGGGCAGTCAGATCCTTACCCTTAGCGTAGTGTGCGGCAATCGTCTCCGGTGAAAGCACGGACGGATAAATTGCAAAATCATTCATCTGACCTGCGAAGTAATCCGAGCTTGGTCGGCTGGGCCAACCATTGAGATTGTCGCCGCCAATCCTCCAGTAACCGGCAAAGGACCGCCCCGTGGTAACCGATGCCTGTGACGCCACAAGCTGGCCATCGATATACAGCTTCATACCGTCGCTACCGAAGGTCGTCACCATGTGGTGCCAGACGCCGTCGTTGTAGGACTTGGGGCTGGCAATCGTCTTCCTCGACCCGGAATAGACACCGAAGATCACCTTGCCAGCGTTTGTCATGTAGACATTGCGGCAAGTAGTTCCGGAGTTTGCAGCCTTACTTGATCCATATCCAATAATCTTTCCGCCACTCGTGCTGGTGGTCTTGAACCAGACCTCCTGGGAAAGACCGTCAGGGAGCGCCGAAGTTGACGAGCTGGACACGATGCTGGTCTTCGCCCCGGCAAAATTCGATGCAGCAGAGTTCGTCCCAACGACACCTCCTGGAGTGACCGTCGTGACACCCGCCGTGTAACTCGGATTGTTGCTCCCTGCTAAGTCAACAGATGAGCCGCCCAAGCGATAATAAAGTAACGGATCGTCCTCAAGTACAGCGTTAGCGTAAGCAGAAGCCTGAACCGTCACCGACTTGGTGCTCGTCCCGGTCAACCCATTACTATCAGTCACTGTCAGCTTCACCTGGTAGGTACCGGCTGCAGCGTATGTGTGCGTCGTCGTCGGACCTTCAGAACTAGTCTGTCCGTCACCAAAGTCCCACGCGTACGACGCAAGTGAACCAGCTGCGGCGGTGGAAGCGGACGCATCAAAAGCTGCCTTGCGTTCTGTTGAAGTCGTGGCAAACGAAGCTGTCGGCGGAGTCTGGTTCTTTCCCTTGGCATAGTGCGCGGCCACCTGGTCGGCACTCAACACCGAGGAATACACTGCGACGTCGTTGAGCTGGCCAGTGAAGTAGCTAGCACTAGGATTGCTAGGCCAGCCGTTGATGATGTCGCCGCCAATTCTCCAGTAACCGGAGAATAAACGACCCGCCGTTATGTCGGCGTTGGAACCCACCAACTCTCCGTCAACGTATAGCTTCATGCCGTCATCGCCCAAAGTGGCGACCAGATGGTGCCAGGCACCGTCCTTGTAAGCCTTAGGACTGATAACAGTCCGTGCTTTTCCAGAGTAGACGCCAAATACGACCTTCCCCGCATTCGTTAGATAGACGTTGCGGTCGGTTGTTGTCGAATTCGTGTCCTTCTTATTTCCGTAACCAATGAGCTTGCCACCCGTATTCCCGGTGGTCTTGAACCACAGCTCCTGAGACATGCCACTGGTAAGCGGAGACGTCGACGAGCTAGACACGATACTGGTGTTCGCTCCGGTGAAATTCGAAGCGCTCGCGATCGAACCAGTCACTCCTCCCGGAGTCACTGTACTGACATCGGCACCGTAGAAGGGAGGATTGTTCCCAGCCAAATCAAGAGTCGAACCACCCAGCTGGTAATACAGCGATGGGTTATCGTTAAGAACCGCCTCCGCATATGGATAGGCCGTTCCTCCAACAATAGTGACACTGACGGGCGAACTCGTGCGAGAGTTTCCATCAGCGTCAGAAGCGACCACTGTGTACGTGTACGTCTGACCTGGCGTCAGGCCCCTGTCGTAGAAAGCGACGGTTGATGGATCCCACCAGGTGGAAACAACAGTTTGAGATGCAATAGCCTGGGAAGTGCCCGAGCGGCGCAGAGTGTACGTCAGGCTCAGATCGTCGCGATCCCAGTTTGTCGGGATAGAGATACGCGCCGTTCCGGAAACTACCGAATTCGCCGAGGGAACCCAACTAGCCGTTGTCACGCGAGGACCTTGCTTGGGGCTTGTCTTCGCCTTCGTCGCAAACCGTGTGAGTCCCTGCTGGCCCATGTTGTTCACCGTGCCGTACTCTCCGCCGACTGAAATATAATCTCCGTTACCGGTGATGCTCAGCCCAGCCTGGCCAAGACCGGAGGTGGTACCAACGGTGAAGTCGGGGAACCAGTTAAAGGCCGACGGAGAAGGGGTGCCGCTCCAGTCTTTGTACTGGCTACCTGCGGTAACGGACTTCGTCAG
Organism: Actinomycetaceae bacterium; assembly: GCA_039812645.1. Taxonomy (GTDB): domain Bacteria; phylum Actinomycetota; class Actinomycetes; order Actinomycetales; family Actinomycetaceae; genus Ancrocorticia. Next base: position 29,563 of record JBDIAV010000003.1, on the reverse strand, counting down.
CGTACCGTTTGCGTAGGTGGTGTAGGACTCGATGTAGCGATACCGTTTGGGGCTCGTGTCGGGCCACAGGTTGACAGTCTCGCACCCATGGGTGTGGTCAGTCGTGTAAACGATCGAGCCGGTAGAGTAAACGCCATAGTGATCACCATGGCAGTCGGAGACCCAACGGATTGCGCCGCTACCGGCTTCGGCAGCAAAAACGCCTTCGAGATTACCGTTGTTTTCTTTTGCAGCGTTGTATGTCCAACCGGTGCCGTACACGCTGTTGGCGTCGGTAGCTAGACCGAAAATTCCTGCCTGGCCACCGGTAGTTCCAGAGTTCCACCCGTTCTTCACGGTGTTGGGAACTTCCCAGGAAGTGTTCACGGCGCCGGAGACAGGGTTGAGATTAGCTAGGCCACGCTGTACCTGACTATTGACCGCGTAGAAGCGTCCACCAATAATCACCTGACCCGTTTGAGGCTCCATAACCATGGCGTCAACCTGAAGATCAGTGGTGGGAGCCCAAGGGAGCAATGCACCATCAGAGGTATTAAAAGCGGCAAGATTAATTCGCGAAATGCCGTTCCCCTGAGTAAACAGTCCTCCCACATACACGGTGTCAGCAGTTACAGCGAGGGCATAAACACCGGCACCTCCAACGGACGGCGCAAAACCGGAAACAAGTTTGCCCGTGGTGGCGTCCAGTGCAGCAAAGTTGTATCGGCGCTCCCCATTCACCGAACTAAACGAGCCGCCAATGTAGATACGCTTCCCATCCGGCGAGGCGGCAACCGCCTTAATCACGCCATTCACGGTTGGAGCAAATGCTGTAATGAGGTTGCCGGTGGTGATGTTGTAGGCCAAGATATTGCTGCGCGCAGTCAGGTTCGTATTCACCGCGGCACCCGCTGGGCGGACGTTGCTGAACTGTCCCACCGCATAAACGGTTGTCCCAATCATGGTCTGAGCCCAGACGTAGCCATCATTAATCTGCACCGTTGGCAGATCGTCGGCTGTCACATGATCATCCGTACGCTGCAGCAACGGAGCCTTCGTGGTAGGCACATCGGCAGCCTGGGCCATGGGGATCGCGGTCAAGAGCCCCGCCGTGGCGACGAGCAAAGCGGTAACGACAGACACAAATCGACTGAAGTACCTTGGAGCGCCCAAACCCCTTGTCGAACTGAAGCGCCTTCCAGAGGCGCGAGATGCGGTCTGCATAATCAGGCCGTCCTCCCTATGAAAAATCGCGATGGGGTCACCCGCCGCGTAACAAACTGTGCTTGTAATCTCGCGGTCGCTAGCGTGACCCAGCAGGAAAAGATAAGAACCTCCGAAGGTATCTTCAACGAAGACCCTTCACACATGACAGGCCGACCGAACTCGCCGGTCGTGCCTTCCCGAACAGCGGTGGCATCACCTTCCGTGAGCTCCCCAGACTGCTCTGTTACACGAGCTACAGATTCCAAGCGTGATATGGAAGATGTATATATCTGAGGGACCAGCATCGGAAGGATCTCCACCGGCCGCACTGACCACGTCTCCCAAGGTAAGTGCGTTGAGGTTGTAGATACTTTTCGTAATGTTGTGCTTGATGTAATAAAACCGGTTAGTAAGAGAGCAAGAAAAGAAGGCGACGGTATCGCAATGACGCCACGAGAAGCCTTCACAACACACCCTCCACACATGCTCATCTTGGAAAATTGTCCTAACCTTTAGGCCAGATGAACATGCCATCAAGACCAATAATAGCAATAAGGCTAGTATTTATTACTGATAAACGTCTAGGGGTGGATGGCCAAAAGGCAGTTCTTTACCTCACGATTGGCTCCAAATCTCCGGAAAAATAGCGTCATCATGCGCCAAAAAACTCGCTGTCCACATGTTGAGCTACCTAGGGATTCGTCTATGGCGTATTTTTCACGCCTGAGAAACAGCAGCTAGATGAAGGTTTCAGCGCACAGAAACTCAACCTTCACTCCAGCATGGATTATCTGGAGGGACTCTCTTGTCAGCGCATAATTCTCGCCCCGTTCCCGACAACCTCGGGAACGCCACCGCCACCTCTGTCAGTACGTAGGTGCCGCCGGAGAGTCCATATACTGCTCATAGGTGGGAATGCCACGATTGTGCATGGCCGTGGCAACCTCGACTCCCACGTATCGCACATGCCACGGCTCCCAAATGAAGCCGGTTATGTGGGTGTAACCGCGCGGGTAACGGACGATAAAACCATAACGCCAAGAATTTGCGGCGATCCACTGTCCCGCCTTGGTGTTACCAAAACACGTGTGGAGATAGCATCCTTCGTTCGGAGATGACATGTCCGCAGCGAGCCCCGTCTGATGCTCCGAGTAACCAGCCCGAGCCGAGTAAGTTTCCGCCTCGACCAGCCCATCCCTCGCCACATAGGACGCAAAGAGAGACGCCTGGGTCCAATAGCTGCGATAACCACTTCCCACCTGCATCTGGATACCACTGCTTCGTGCGGCCGACACCATTCGTCCCATTGCGTTGGCTGCCTCAGGCCGCATGAGTTCGCCGCCACCCACACCCACGCGTGCGAGCGGAACCAGTGCTGGTACGTACGTGATGGGATCTAGCGGATTCCTTTTATTCACGAGCACGACCAGGCTCGAGGCACCAGCTTGCAGGGCCCCACTCGTAGGTTCTAGGTAATACCAGGTGCCGTCACTCTTCACCCAGCCCGTCGCCATCGCGCCGCTGGGATTCAAGTAGTACCACGTGTCTGCTAGTCGCAACCATCCTGTGGCCATCGCACCACTGTTTGGTTCCAGGTAGTACCACGCGTTCCCGATCCTCATCCACCCCGTAGCCATCGCGCCACTCGAGGTGAGGTAGTACCATCGACTGCCAACTTTGCGCCACCCGGTGGCCATGGCACCACTGCTTGGATCTAGGTAGTACCAGGTGCCACGAATCTTTGCCCAGCCGGTGGCCATCACTCCCCCAGCACTGGGATTCAAGTAGTACCACTCGCCACCACGTGTGACCCAACCTGTTTTCATGGCTCCACTACCGGGGTCAAGGTAATACCAGCTTCCCGCCTGGCGGAGCCAGCCCGTTGCCATCTGGCCGCGATCCATGAAGTAATACCATGTCCCGTTGACCCGAACCCAGTTGTACTGAACGAAACCCTTGGTGTTGGTATAGAACCATTCCTGGGCGACGACGAACCACCCCTTCAGCAACGCACCGCCCGAGTAGTATCCAGTGCCTTCCTCACCGGTACGCGAGTCCGTCACTGTTCCCCATCCACCGGTAGTTTTCCCAGAAAACCCGGCAACAGTAACGCGATCGGACCTATATCGCACTGTCTTCCCGCTGTCTGTTACCCACATGTCGAAGAGGATTCTGTTTCCAGAATTTGCCACGGTAGTCGTTGCACTTCCAACGAGTCCAAGGGACGATGTTGAGGGCGCGCGTGACCCAGACGTGAAGAGCATCGGACCATCCGTGATCTCAGTGACAAATTTCAGATCCGTCACTTTCGGATTGTTACCGCCGGTGATCTGCCAGTTCGCGGTGAGAGGCTCACCCACACCCACTCGCGACGCATCCAGGCTTAGAACGACTTTGAGTGGTGCTGCCTGCGTATTCTCTTGGGAACCACGCGCCACCTCTTCGGGAATTTCGGACGACGACGTCACGGGTCCGGGTTCGTCGATGACTCCCTCGGGCGTCGGTGGTTCCGCAGACGGGTCGATAGTTTCGATACCCGTTGCATCGTCCACCGGTATGGGGCTTTCAGATGGCACCAAGTCGTTCGAAGTATTGGGAGAACCCACCGGTGGCGTGACCAGCTCACCGGTATCCGTCGGCGGAGCATCATTCTCCACGGCTGCCACTGAGGCACCGGAGGACAGAACCAGCGTAGAGGCAGCAATGAGGGCCCACAGTACCCTGCTTCTACCTTCCATCATTCGCCACATCTTCAAACACTCGCTCTCCGTTGAGGTTGTTGAAAGGCTCCGCCTAGAACCCCGAACCAGTTCAAGCATACGTGGAAAGGATCTCTCATATCCCTGATGTATCAACGAAAACTAGGAACGATGAAGGAACGAAAAGTACATAACCATTACGTAGTCGTCCTCGTACCTTATTCGCAATGCAACGTCATAATGACAATAGCCTGGGGAGCAGAAATAATCTTCTGCTCCCCAGGCTATTGTCATGGGTGGAGATGGCGAGAATTGAACTCGCGTCCGACGAAGCATGCCCAAGTATTCTCCGGGTGCAGTCCGTTCAATCGTTGTTTTCGGCTCCAGCGCTCTCACGAACAAGTCGCTGACGAACTTAGTCACGTAAGTGTTCCGAGCAGGCCCGTGACCAACCTGCTCAGCAGTGGCTTTCTAAAACGACGCCAGGCTCCGAGGAGAAAGCACCCTCAGACTGACGGATTTCGGAGCTCGCTCAGGCGGCGAGGGCGAAATCGGTGCGCTTTTCAGTGGCACCTATTGGTTTACAGAGAATCGTTAACGAGATGACTCTGCATCCTCGACCCGCTTCCCTTCGACAAACATTCGCCGTCGAAACCGATCATCCCCTTATTCAGTTGTTAACCCGGCTGATCCGGTTCGCGCCCACGAGGGGTACTGTTACATCGTTTCTACGGTTATGCCGCGTCGACCATGTTATTTGCCTTGGGAAACATCCGTGTGTGGTGCTCTTTCGGGCTTCATCATGGTACAACACCGAAGCGGACAAATCTATTCCCATTGATCAACGATGCTTCACCGCCGAACTTCTTACAGAACAAAACTAGTCACCCGTTAATGATGTCCATGATCTTCTGGTAGCCGACGGGAAGGTTGATTCCGGCGAGCGAGGAAGCCTCGGTGGTGGGGAGCAGGTGAACGTTGCCGTTGGCAACAGCCGGAACCTCGGCCACCGCTGGGTTGCTCAGGAGTTCGTCGAACTGCGCTTCGTCGCCATCTCGCAACCCCTCGAGGAAGATGATGTCCGGGTTCGCCTTGACGAGCAGCTCGGCGTCAATCGGCCCGGTCGCCGTGATACCGGCTTCCGCCGCGGCATCCACCGCGCCGGCACGTTTCGCCAACCCGGGAACCATATTATCTCCCGAGAAGGCCATGATCTTGCCGCCTCGGAACATGAGGGCCACCACGCGCGGCGAGTTTCCCTTCTTCTGAGCGTCAATCTCTTGGATCGCATCGAGTAGATCGGTAGCATACTTCTCCGCCTTGGCCGGGTAGCCGGTGAGCTCCCCCATCTGGCGCAGCGCATCCGCGTAGGCCTCCGGGCTGTTAAACGACGACGACGGAAACTCCACCATCTGTACGCCCGCCGACGCGACTTGATCGGCGGTGCTCTGCTCCGACCCGTGCCGAATAGTAGCTACCACCAGATCCGGGTTGAAGGAGAGGATCTGCTCGGCATCCGGAGTAATTCCGTGCGGCAGCGTTTCCGCCACCTGATTGGCAAGGTCCGGCACCATTCCCTGTTCCGTCGACTGCGACCCGACGGCAACAGCCGCCATCGCCTCCGGCCCGGCAAGCAGCAGCGCCATGTCCGCCGTCTCGCTCGTCACCGCGACGATGCGACTAGGATGTTCACGATGTGCGTCAGTATCCTCGCTGGGTACCGTACTTGCGCCGGGCGACGCCGTCGTCGTCGAGGAAACCGCAGGTGAGGTTGCCTCCGCCGCCTTCGATCCATCGCCCGCCGAGGAGCAGCCAGCCAACAGTAGAGCGCTTACGGAAGCCGCCGCGACGACGCGCAAGAGGCCAGAGGTCAGTGAGGTATTCACAAGATTCCTTTCCAAGGTCACAGAGGAGTGACAGTGAGAGAATTGGTGACGGCCGAACGGCGCACGTCCACGCCGATGCCATAAGCGGTGTTCAACAGCTCGGGGGTGAGCACATGTTCTGGACTTCCCTGCGCCGCCACGACTGCCCCGGACGGCGACGGCGTCAGTAACACCAGTTCGTCACAGAAGCGCGCGGCAAGTGAAAGATCGTGAAGAACGACGACGACGAGGCGCCTCGCCTTCTGCTGCTCCACCCACGGATGCATGAGTCGAAGTACTGCCATCTCGTGCGCCATATCCAAGGCAGAGACGGGTTCGTCGAGGATGAGCGCGGGGGCATCCTGCGCCAGTGCTCGCGCCAGACCGGTCAACTGCTGCTCACCACCACTCGTGTGGGCGACAGGACGCGAGGCCCAGGCCCCAGCTCCCGTGAGGTCCAAAGCTGCGTCCACTGCGGCGACGTCGTCGGTCGTGGCAGAACTGAAACGTGACGAACGGGCGTATCGGCCCATCTCGACTAGTTGGCGGCCGGTGAAGTCGCTCCCTCTGGCCATATCCTGGGCAAGGTAGGAGAGGTGGCGGGCTCGTTCGCGTGGTTTCATATCACGCGTGTCGCGTCCCGCTACCGTGACCGTCCCCGCGTAGGGAATGAGGTTGAGGAGCGCTTTGACCAAGGTGGACTTTCCCGCACCGTTGGGGCCGATAAGGCCGTGTACCTTCCCCGGGTGAAAGTCGAGAGTGATCCCATCAAGAATAGTGCGAGACCCATAGTGGACCCGCAAGTCCGAGAGGCAAACCCCGGAAGCGTCCCCACGTGAGTCCCGTGAACGTCGAGGAGTCACGTGTTTCTTCTCCTTCTACGTAGCACGAGGAAGAGGAGAAACGGCGCACCCACCAACGCGGTAATGGTACCGGTCTGGAGCACAATCGGGGTAAAGAGCATGCGCGCTGCCGTGTCAGCCACGGTCAGGAAGAGTGCCCCAAGCAAGAAGGAGGCGGGAAGGAGGAAACGATGATTGCTGCCGAAGATGAGTCGCACCAGATGAGGAACAACAAGACCCACAAAAGAGATCACGCCGGTAGCTGCCACGCCCGCGGCGGTCGTCAGAGCCGCACACCCCAAGACTAGATTCGAGACAAGCCGGACATTGACTCCCGCGGACTGTGCGGTGGCATCTCCCAACAGCAGCATGTTGAGTTCACGGGCGAAGAAGAGCACTCCCATCACTCCCATGAGCAACGGGACAACAACCATACCCACATCCTCTAACGTCCGGCCTGTGAGATCACCATTCAGCCAGAACATTGCGGAACGGGCATCGTCCGAGTTAGGGGCATTGGCGATGAGCGCCGAGGTAATGGCACCGAGGAACGAGTTGAGCGCCATGCCCACCAGGAGTAACGACGCCGTCGAGGTGCCTGCTCTCCCGAAGCCGACCGACTGCACAATTGCGGTGGCCACCAGAGAACCGCAGAAAGCGCCCACCGGAAGCAGCCATGACGTGGCTGAAACCGTTCCCGTAACAATGAGCGTCACCGCAACTACGGCCGCACCCGATGACACCCCCGTGATACCCGGCTCAGCGAGCGGATTACGGAACACCGCCTGCATGGCGGCTCCCGCCACCGCGAGTGATCCGCCTACAAGAATCGACAGCAGAATCCTCGGGAGCCGAATGTGAGTAATAAGGGCATCCTGCGCGCTGGAGGCCTCCCCGGTGACAAAACGACCCAAAGCCCCCAGGGCATCTCCTACGGGCATGCCCACCGGGCCGATGCACATCGCAGCGATGGCCCCGGCAAGGACAAGTAAGGTGAGTATGAACAGCCAGCCGAGGTGCCGGCGAGTCAACGACATGCGGAAGTATCCTTCAAGGTAATGAGCCACTCAAGAGTAGAAGGGTTCACCCTCGCACACAAAATAGGTCAATGTTTGAGACAGGGAGTTGTCATACTTCAAGATTCTTCCGATTTATCACAGTAGTTTTAGATGACACCCTGTCTCCTTGTGTCTCTTTTCGTGGCGTTTGATGACTGGATTAGCATGTATCCGATGCGTCCACCTACCACGATCCTCCGCCGGAGCCGAAGCTGCCACCACCCACGGATCCCGAACTCCCGGCACTCGAACTGCTCACCGCACTGGCCGCCTCCGAATACGCCTTCGCAGCACCCTTCATGTGTGCGGCGGTGCCCGCAGCTTCACTGAAGCTTCCGACGTGATCAGAGACATGGCCGGGGTACATGTAGCCATAACCGGCAGACCACCAGAACGGTTCCCAAAGGACGTCGTCACGCCGTGCCAACACCTCGTCCGCGATGCTGCTCCAATGTGCCACAACACCCAGCGAGATCGCCCAAGGCAGCGTGTTGATGAAGAGCTGTGCGCGCTCAGCCTCCTGCAATTGACCAATTTCGGCGGTCTTGAGATATAGCTGATAACCACGTGCCTGCTCGTGCGCCACTGAACCGTCAGCACTGAACACTTTCGACTTCATGCAGCCAAGCGCAAGAAGAATCCCGGCAAGCAGCAAGCCGATACCCACACCAAGAGTTGGATACGCAATGATTCCAGCGACAATGAGCGCCGCACCCACCGCCATCGTGGGCCAGGCGACGAAACGCAGCCGATCCGCGAGTGGTGACCGTGCCGGTGGCAACACCCAGGAGTCAAGAACGTCCGCTGTGGCGGCAGCAATAAGATCCTGCGCCACACGATCATTGATTTGGCGCAACCTCGTTCCAGGATACTCCGGTGCATCAAAACCTTCCTTTATCAGGCTGTCACGCCATGCCGCCTCGTCGAGTCGTTCGCGCTTCTTCATCCCCTGATCCTCGCCCGTGGCCGGATCTTTGATGGCGGAGAGGAAGTCTGCCTCCCAGGGAGTGAGGAACTCGTCTGGCTCGCGCCTCACACACAACATCCAGTTGGTTGGTTCGGGAGCGTCACGCTTCTTACCGAGCGGATCCTCATACTCAATGATGTGTAGGTATCCACGCTGGGCCAGCGAGATGATGACGGTGGCGAGGACATCGCCGTCGTCGACCATCTTTGTCAACGCGACACCCGCCTGCTCCGGTGCCATCTCGGGCGGATCAAAACGCACAACCACAGGATGTTTGGAACTCAACTCGATCTCGGCCTGCTCACCCCGGACCGGGTATATCCCTACCGGGAGGCCCGCGTAGCGCTCGTCCTTGCGAGCCATACCGAAGGCGGTAGCGAGGGCCAAGCCCACCGCCGCCAATCCTCCAGCAATTGCCTGCCAGCCAAAGCCGTAACGAACCGACGCAGGCTCACGGTAGACAATGGCGGGCTCAGGAACATTGAGGGTACCGGTGGGCCAGGACAGCTTTGCCGTCACGCCGCCGTCGTGCAATCCATTGACCTGCGCCGAATAGGTATCGTCACGTGCGACGATACCGTCACACGAAGCACGCGAGCCTTCCTCGCCGGAGGTACAGGTGAACTCGGCGCCGGTTGGGGCTGTGAGTGTCAGCGAGAAGTTCTCAATGTCCCAGTCGGAATAGGCGCCCGGCGTGATCACATCCCAGGGCAGGATATCCTCGCCGCCCTTGCCACCCGGCCGTGCAACTCCTCGCGTGGTGAACTCCATCGAGTAGTGATGTTGCCCGGTCACAGTGGAATCGGGGTCGCCAATACGCATCGTCGCCACATCGCCGTCGTTCAATCGCTCTGCGGGGACCGGGCTGCCATCCATCGTGACATTTCCAAACTCGACGTCGTAGAGCTGGAAATAGTCGCCGTCATAGCGTTGGGCGGTGGGCAGCACAAAGAAGATGCCGTGCCTCTCGTCTGGAAAATCAGCGGTGACGTCGAAACGAACGGCCAGGGTGCCGTCGTCGTCAAGATGCGCGGTGACGTCGAAGTTCGGGATCCTCGTCACATCGTCGGCGCGCGCGGGAACCGCAAACAGCGCGGTGAGCGCAACAACAACCATGGCGAGGAATGCTGTCATTCGCACAGTGCGAGAGGTGACGGACACTGACCGCCGGGGGTCGGTTAGCACTGTACCGCGAGGCGACAATCGTGAACTGCGAGAGGGCAAAAACACAGCGTTCATGCACCGAGCCTACCGAAGTGACCGTACCAAGCCGAGGATTCCGGGTGGGAAGCGTTACCCCACGTGGCGCCCCTACTACCCCCGAGAGCGGCGACGGGCAGCAGACATAGCGCGTTCTGCCTCGCGATCAGCTTCCCGCCGACGCAACGTCTCGCGCTTATCCCACTCCTGTTTACCCTGGGCGAGAGCAATCTCCACCTTGGCGCGCCCACGCAGGAAATATAGCTCTAGCGGGACAATTGTCTGGCCCTTGGCCTGTACTTTTTGTCCCAACTTGAGAATTTCGTCGCGATGCAGCAGCAGCTTACGCTTGCGAGTGGGGGCATGGTTCGTCCACGTTCCCATGGCATACACCGGGATGTTGATGTTGTGGAGCCATGCCTCGTTGTTGCGATCAATCTCTATCCAGCCATCGATGAGCGAGGCGCGCCCAAGGCGCAGCGCCTTCACCTCGGTGCCGGTAAGCGACAGCCCAGCCTCAAACGTTTCGAGGATGTTGTAATCGTGACGCGCCTTCTTGTTGCGCGCGATGACCTGCTTGGCATCAGCCTCAGCCTTCGCCTTTTGGGCACCGGTGAGTTTGCCTTGTTTCGCGGCTTTCGCCATGGAAACCTCCAAAATTTTCGCCGCCATAGCGGCAACTGCCACCGCTAGTGCGGCGGTCTACCAACCGCCAGATTACTACGTCCCGGCGGTTTCTTTGCAGCCCACAGGCGATAAAGATACCGTGACAGCCCCACCCAGCCGTCATTTTGTCTGGGGCGCAGTGTATTGGCCTGTATGAAGTTCTTCTAGTGTGGGGCCGGGTTATTGCCTAGTGCCGGGCTTATTGCCTAGTGTGGGACCGGGTTACTGTGTGAATGCGGGGAAGGACATCGGGTCGACGACGTTGCCGTCCTTCCATACCTCGAAGTGCACGTGGCAGCCGGTCACCTGGCCGGTTTGCCCCGTCCATCCAATGACGTCCCCCTGCTTCACCGACTGGCCGGGCGTGACATTGAAATCCGACAGATGGTTCGTCACGGCAACCCACGATGAGCCATCGACAATACCCAGGTTGATGAAGATCTGGTTACCGTGCGTCGAGTTGCCCAGGGCCGGAACCGTCCGGGCGACAACCCCATTCGCTGGTGCGACCTGAGCCTGACCGCATGCAGAGGACAGGTCCACTCCGTTGTGCATCCAGAGTTCGCCGTCAAAGGGATACACTCTCATGCCAAAGGGCGATGTGACGTACAGCGGAGCCGGGACCGGCGGAATAAGCCAATTACCACCGGGGTTAAGCGCTCCTACCGACGCGCTCCCACTCTGTTGGAGCGCCGCCTGCTTCAGACGATTCTCCTCGTCAATCTTTGCAATCTCAGCCTTGGTATCGCTCAACTGATTGTCGATGGTCGCGAGGTTAGCCTGGAATGCGTCCTTTTGCCCCTCAAGATCTGCGGTTTGCTGGGCGTACTTAGCCTGCAAAGCTGTGAGGTTATCTCGCTTACTCTGTGCTGCTGCCTGCTTGTTCGTTTTGTCGACGACGAGGGCGTCCGCCTGCTTCTTCAGCTCGGCAATCTGGGCCTCCACGTCCGTTTGGCGCGCTTCACGGGTCTGGTTACGAGCGGTAGAAACCTCCGCCTCTGTGAGGGTGGAGGCTTGGCTGCGCGAGAGAGCTTCCCAAGTCTGGTAGGAATTAAGGAAGTCCTCGGCGGAACTGGAGCCAACCAGCAATTCCATGGTGGAGGGAACCGTATCGCCACGGTACTGGGCGCGCGCAATCTCGGCGAGATTGTTCCGGGTGTTCTTGATCTCCGTCTCACCCGTGCTGATCTCGCTTTGGATGCCGGAGAGTTCGCCTTGAGCAGCATCAAGCTGACCCGCCACGATCTGCTGGTCACGTTCGGCGGCGGCAAGCTCCGCCTCAGCTGTGGCAAGCTCTGCTTCGGCTGCGGGGATCTGGTTCTCTGTCTCTGTCAGATCAAGGTATGCCTGCTGGAGGTTGAGGTCAACGCCTTCCATCTCGGCCTGAAGCGTCTCTTTCTGCTGCTCTTGTTCAGTCTGCTGCTGTACAAGCTCGTCTCGAGAGTCAGCGTAGGCAACGCTCCCCCAGCCTCCACAGGCAAGGGCCACGGCCAGGACACCACTCGTCCATCGTTTCCGACTCAATGCATTCCTCCGTCATCCCACTTCACGTAACGTCTCAGTTCACGCGACAACGTGCAATGACCCAGATCACGTTTTGTTATATTTTGTCACATTCTTGCTGTTATGGCAGGAGGCCGCGCTGTGATTTAGCTTCCTCTAACGGCCTGAGATAGCGCGACAAGCCGGTACAAACGTGCTGTTCGGGGATGGTCTCGCTTAAGAGATCCCATCCCGCCAATAGGTTGTGGCCTATTGGCGCAATCTTTACGCTCTGAAGTCGTCCTCAGTTATCTTTGAGGACGACTTCACTAACAAGGTGACATGGCCTCATGCCTTGGCGTAACGCCGCAGTGTCAGCCAGGACGCACATCCCGCCACGACGGTTGCGCCGCCCAGGAGGAATGGGGCAATCGTCCACACGTCACCCACGTTGACAATATTCATCCAGGGCATCGCCTGGCCAAACCAGTCGGTGACGAAGAACTTCACGGTGGCCCACAACCCCAGAACCGCAAGCAGTGAGCCGGTGAGCGCCGAGAGGATTCCTTCAAGAACAAAGGGAAGCTCGATAAAGAAATTGGTTGCGCCCACGTAGCGCATAATCTCGGTTTCGTCGCGGCGCGACATGGCTGACAGGCGGATTGTTGTGGGCATGAGCAGCAGCGCCGTGATGATCATGACTCCGGCAAGTCCGCCCGCCACAATTGTAAAGCGGTTAAGTACCGCAAAGAGCGGCTCCAACTGCTGACGCTGATCCTTGGCCTCTAGAACGCCAGGGCGTCCATCAAGGGACTCGGCGATGATCTGATACTCCGTGGGATCCTTGAGTTTGATACGGAAGGAGGATTCCATTTGATCCTCGGTGAGCGCATCAACCCAGGCACTTCCTTCCATCTGCTTCTGGAAGTTCTCCAAGGCTTGCGCCTTAGTTTCGAAGTGCACCGAATCGATGTATTTGGCCATCTCATCGGTTTCGAGATAGTCCGAAATGGCAGAAATTTGTTCCTCGGTTGCCTCTCCCGCTGCACATTGTGGAGCGAGCGAGTTGGTCGGGCACATGAAGACGGACACTTCGACTTTGTCGTACCAGTCATCCTTGAGATTCGAGATCTGAGTTTGCAGGAGAGAGGCAGCGCCGATAAAAAGGAGCGACACGAAGGTCACGAGTGCCACAGAGGCAGCCATCGCCTTGTTAGAGAAGAGGCCGCGGAAAGTCTGGGACAGAACAAAACGTAGACGCATTAGCCCTGACCACCTCCATAGACGCCGCGGGCTTGGTCGCGAACCACGACACCGTCCTTGAGTTCCACCACGCGCTTGCGCATCTGGTTAACGATTGACTGGTCGTGGGTCGCCATCACCACCGTGGTGCCCGTGCTGTTGATGCGGTTGAGTAGACGCATAATCGAGAGTCCGGTATCTGAGTCCAGGTTTCCGGTGGGCTCGTCCGCCAGCAGAATCTGCGGGTCATTCACCATCGCGCGGGCGATCGCCACGCGCTGGCGTTCGCCACCGGACAGCTCCGACATCCGGCGCTTTTCTTTGCCGTCTAGACCCACGAGTTTGAGAACCCCGGGAACATCTGTGGAAATGCGATGGCGCGGGGCTCCGATTACCTGCAACGCAAGCGCTACATTGTCATAGACATTCTTGTCCGACAACAGTCGAAAATCCTGGAACACGGTCCCAATCTTGCGACGCATGAGCGGCACCCGACGCTGGGACACCGTGGCCAGGTCCTTGCCGAGCACTTGCACACGCCCTGATGTGGGCCGTTCCTGTGCCAGAATGAGCGACAGCATGGTGGATTTCCCGGAACCGGATGGCCCCACGAGGAAGACAAACTCGCCCCGCTCCACGTCAATGCTGACGGAGTCGAGAGCCGGCCTGGCTCCCTTCTGATACAGCTTCGTTACGTTGTCGAACTTGATCATGAGTCCACTCTGGCCTAGTCGCCTTTTTCTGCCTTTTCGCCGGTGGCGCGCCAACGAATGCCCGCGTCGATAAACCCATCGATGTCACCGTCAAAGACGGCATCCGGGCTACCCGCTTCAAAGCCGGTGCGCAGGTCCTTCACCATCTGGTAGGGCTGAAGCACGTAGGAACGCATCTGATCACCCCATGACGCCTTGACGTCGCCGGCAAGTTCCTTCTTCTCCTTGGCCTCTTCCTCCTGCTTCATGAGCAATAGGCGAGACTGGAGCACGCGCATGGCGGCCGCACGGTTCTGAATCTGTGACTTTTCGTCCTGCATCGAGACCACCAAACCGGTGGGAAGATGCGTAATACGAACGGCAGAGTCCGTCGTGTTGACAGACTGACCGCCGGGGCCGGATGAGCGGAACACGTCGATACGAATATCCGCGTCCGGGATATCGATATGGTCAGTCTGCTCAATAAGCGGGATCACTTCAACGGCCGCGAACGACGTCTGACGCCGCCCCTGGTTATCGAACGGCGAGATGCGCACGAGACGGTGCGTGCCCGCTTCCACGGAGAGAGTGCCATAAGCGTAAGGAGCATGCACCTCAAATGTGGTGGACTTGATGCCCGCTTCCTCGGCATAGTGGGTATCCAAAACTTTGGCGCCGTAACCCGAACGCTCCGCCCACCGTAGGTACATACGCTGAAGCATTTGTGCGAAGTCTGCGGCGTCCACGCCACCTGCGCCGGAACGGATCGTCACAACGGCGTCGCGCTCGTCATACTTGCCCGACAGCAACGTACGAATCTGCAGCTCCGAAAGATCCTTCGAGCAGGCGGCAAGCTCGCCATCGAGATCCGCGTAGAGTTCCTGAGCCATCTCCGGATCAGACTCACCCTCTTCTTGCGCCATCTCTAGGAGCGCGGAAAGATCCTCAATCCGCTCATCCATCTTCGTGACCTTGTCCAGTTCCGACTGGGCATGCGACAGCTTAGACGTCACTGCCTGCGCCTTCTCCGGATCGTCCCAGAGGTCAGGCGCTGAGGACTCCTCCGTCAACTGGGCGATGCTCGCCTTAAGTTGCTCGGGATTCGTCACCGCGGAAATCTGCTGAAAAGTCTTGCGTAGAGAGTCAATCTCTGCTTGGTATTCTGTGGCCACGGACTCAAGGCTACCGTATTCTATCGGTCACGCAGCTGTGCGCTACTCGTGACATTGACCGTGATACGAGAGTCTGACAACCCCCTGGGAACGAACATGAGACTCACCTCTCGTGCCAGAGAAACGACGACGACGCCACCCACCAGCCCCGTTGGCTGCACCACCCGAGTCCCTTGGTCCAGAAGTTGCGCTGCACGTTCACGGACATGAGCCGATGATGGCGGCGCTTCGGCAGCACCCGTGTAATACGCCTCATCATCGATATCATCGGCAATCTCTAGGGCAATGGCGTCCGCTGCCGCGATCAACTCACGGCGTTCCATGCTAAGAAGCGCGATCGAGATCGTTCCCATGAGGAGTAGGCAAGCGACCAGCCACAGCGTCAGCCCAAGGACAAGAATGTTGCCACGTTCGGATTTCTCGACCGTTGTGGGGTCCTCGACCGTTGCGGGGTCCTCGTCCGTTGTGGGATCCTCGTCCGTCCGCGAGGCATGGACAGTCGTGATAGGGACCACCGTGAACGTTTTCATTCGCGCCCCTCCCGTAGTTCATCCACGGGAAGACGGAGACTCTCGTCCAACGTCACGGACATCCCCACGGAGGTGAGACGTACGTTGGCACGCACCGTCGTCGTCACTGCAGCTCCCGGAGAAAGACAGGGGGTGGCCGAACAAACGAAATCCACGGTAACGTCCGCGTCCACCCCACGTTGCTCGAACGCTTCGGTTGCGATATGGGTGGCATGCTGGCGCCCTTGTACCACGGACTCAGCTCGTACAAAAGCACGGGCACCGTCACGCGTCGCCGCAGTGATTGCAGCCTGCCCCATGAGAAGCGAGGATACTGCCAGGAGGGAGAGAAGAGCTGGAACGACCAAGATGATCATGACACCCACGAACTCAACGATGACGTTGCCAGATTCATCATTCCACTGCCGCATGTGCGCGCACCTCCATCGTGGCTAGTCCAACCATGCCAAGAATTGGGACGGGACTCACCACGGTCACTTCGACAACGTTCACACCGCCCACATCACGGTAGGCAGCCCGGATGTTTTCGCCATATTCGCGTGGTAATGCCGAAGAGATAAGCTCGCTGGTGCGGGAACGCGCGAGGTCAAGGCTGGTGTATGCGCCCAGGCGGGCCCCTTCGGCAGCTGAATCAAGAACGATCAAACGCGCGTGTAACGCCATAGCGAGCCCAAGGAGAGCAAGCGTCACTATAAGTAAGAGCGGTGCCACCATGACAAAACCAGGAAGAGCCTGGCCGAACTCGGCTGGTGCTCGGGCTCGGCGTCGTTCATCACTTAACGGGGGCCACATCAGATACTCAAAATTCTCGTCAGCGCTGTATTGAACACGTTGATAAGCGCGGGACCCGCGACCGCCCAAATAGCAATGACCAGTCCAGCCGTCATCAGAGTGACGAGGACCCAGCCCGGGACGTCGCCGCGTTCGGAGTGGTCGTGGAGGAGTTCGTCGTCGTTGGTGTGGTTGTGGCGAAGTATGGCGGACGGACGTGACAAGCCATCGAACATACGCGACGACATGCCTGGCATACCGAGCACACCAAGAAGCGTCGACATCGCCAGGCGCATCTTCGTCTTCAGGGTCATCATGTGTAGTTTCATCGGGGATCCTTTCGAATTGTGGGTTACTGAGTATTGGTCGGATGAGAGATGAAAGTTGGTGTGGTTCTTCGAGATGGTGCGAGAAAGCCAGATTAGGGAAGCATTGTGAGAGCACGCAGGCCGGGATAGAGCGTGAAGAGAACCGTGACCGGAAGGATAAGGAAGACAACCGGGATCATCATGGAGATCTCCTTCCTCCCACCCGCCTCCATGAGCTGGCGGCGAGCCTGCTCACGTGCGTCCTGAGCCTGGGCCTGCAGCACATCGGAAAGTGCGGTACCGCGTTCCATAGAGGAGACAAGTGCATCGCAAAAGCGCGCGACCTCCGTGCTCCCGGACCGCTCAGACATGGCGGCCAGCGCTTCCATTAGTGACGTGCCGGACCAAACCGACGCGAGGGTACGTTCAATCTCCCTGACCAACGCACCATTACCGAGTTCTGCCACCCTCTCCAACGCGGACCTGATGGACTCACCAGAGGAGACCGCGAGCGCAAGGAGCTCAGCAATATCGGGAAGTTGCTGCGTGAGATCCTCGCTGTGGCGCCGTACCTGACGGGTGAGTTGCGAGTCGGCCGCGAGTGCACCAGCACCTGCCGAACCAACAACAAGAAGGAGACAGATCAGCAGATTCGTCCCTCGCATCGCCAGGCTGAGCGCCATGACCACCCCCACCATCAAGGCGGCCCCAGCCCATTGCAATTGCTGGAGGCGGAAGGAACGAACCGTGCGGCTTCCTAACGTGTTGAGACGGCGACGCACCGAACTACTTGAGGAACCGAGAGTTTCCAAGATCTCCATCAGCCACGCAACGACTCGGCGTGCAACGGGAGGTCGTGGAGCAATCCATCCTTGTTCGGTGTACGGCGTCACTCGATGAGCAAGGGAAGGGCGCGGCCGAAGAATAAGGGACAGGACAAGCAAAAATCCGATCCCCACGCATGCGCCGATGCCGATCCCCGTGGGATTCAGGTGCAAAGTTCCCAAGGCGTTGGCCGTTACGGTAGCGGTATCGGTGGTGTCGATGGACGTCTTAGCATTGGTGGTCACGGTTGCGTTGGCGGTGGAGACAGCGACGGCAAGCCTCGCATCATTTATCTGCAAGATACTCACAACTCACCCCGTACAAGCACTCGTGGTTCTTCAGGCAGCCGTCCAAGCCGGACCATGAGCAGGTAAGCGATAACCGTCATGAGGAAACCTCCTACGAGGACAAGGGTGCCTCCGGCCGTCGCGAAGGCCTCGATCGTTCCCGGGCGTGTGGCGAGAAGCGCAAGCACAATCCACGGCGCGACCGCCGCCACTCGGGCACCGTTAACCGACCAGGACTGGCGCGCCAATAGCTCTCCGCGAGCGCGGTTCTCGGCCCGAAGGCTTGTGGCGAGAGAACGCAACATCGCGGCGAGATCATGACCGCCCAAGCGGCTGGCGAGTCGCATCGCCTCAATGACCCGATCAGCCACGGGATCAGCCAGCCGCGTCTTAAGCGAATCAAGGGCGGGGTCAAGGCGCCCTGTCGCTTGTAAATGCGCCGCGAATTCTGCAAAGTGCGGCCGCAGTGATTCCGGTCCGCGGACAGCGAGTGAGGCCAGTGCCTCACCAATTCCTAAACCTGCTCGCAGTGCGGAAACGATGTCATCAAGAACATCTGGCCATTCCTCGCGAGCTCGGGCACGGCGGGATCTTGCCCTCGCGCGAGCCACCGAGGTAGGGATGAATCCTGCTGCAATAGCCACGCAGACAGCCAAAGGAATGTTCTGACTGAGGGTGAAGGCCATGCCAGCACCGGCCGTCGCGCATGCGAGAATGACGAGGGCCTCACGCCGTCGTCGGTGAAGACGGATCAATAGTTTCGGCGTACGCCACGGGCCTGCCGCACCACTGAGCACACTCCACACAATGAGAACACCAAGCCCGAATCCCACGCCGATGACTACGCCCATGAGCCACCCGACTTCTTCGCGCGGGATGTCAGATTCGCGCGGGTCGCTGAATTCTTAGGGGACGCCGGATGATGACCAGGTGTCCGGTGTTCATCGTGGCGCCCGTCAATTCCAGATCGTTCACGCATTCCGTGCATTTCGCCGAACACCTCGGCAAGGTCGATTCCCGCACGTTCATATTTCTCCGGACGCGGCACCTCGCCGCTCGCCCGTTCCAACCTGCCCTCACGAGTCTCAAAGAGGGTCGCAACCTCCACTCGAGAACCCTCCACTCGCCCCGTCACGGCCACAATTTCACTGACGCGGCGCTGCCCATTCGATGACCGCTCCACATGGACAACAATGTCGATAGCGTTGGCAACCGTCGGGACCACGAACTGTGAGGTCACGTTTTCGCCCGCCAGCAACGGCAACGTACATAGCTTGAGAACCGCCTCACGGGCAGAGTTAGCGTGAAGGGTACAGGCACCGGGAATACCCGAATTCAACGCAATAAGCAGGTCAAATGCCTCCGCTGCACGCACCTCACCAATAACGATGCGCTCCGGTCGCATGCGCAGCGCCTCGCGTACAAGCCTGCGCAGCGTCACCTCGCCACGCCCTTCGATCGACGGAGGACGGGTCTGCATGGCCACAACATCCCGGTGCTCGAGATTCAGTTCAAAGACCTCCTCGGCGGTGACAATACGATCGCTCGCGGGGACCGAACCAAGCAGTGCTCGCAAGAGAGTAGTCTTGCCCGCCTGGGTAGCTCCGGACACCAGAATGTGATGGCCCGCGCGCACCGACGCGTCGAGAAAGACAGCGGCGTTCTGCGGCAAAAGACCCACCGCCACCAATTCGGGCAGGCTACGCGCCCGCAACACATACTTACGGATATTGACAGCCCAATGCTTACGCGTAATGTCCGGAATAACAGCGTGAAGCCGTTCACCACTGGCCAGCGCCGCGTCAACAAACGGACTGGAAAGATCAAGACGACGCCCCGAAGCACGCAACATGCGCTCCACCAAGTCGCGCACGTCAGAATCCTTGAGCACAATGGTGGTCAGTTCGCTGCGGCCATCCTTGGAAATGAACACCTTCCCGGGCTCATCAATCCAAATCTCTTCAATCTCGTCGTCGTCAAGAAGTGGCTGAAGAGCGCCATATCCACCGACGACGTCACGCAATGCCTGGCGAAGCGGCTCCACAGCATCCAGCGGCTCGACCCGGCCCCGTACCGAACGCTCCTCGTAATCCGCGATCGCCTCGCCAATAAGCCGGTCAAGGGCCGCAGGCTCACGCTGCGGATCCACCCCGCGTTGCCGCACCAAATTACGCACGGCATGTTCCAGGCCCTCGCGAGCCGGTGAGTGTACAGACATCGTTCCTCCTCGCCTCGCACTGTAGATGGTCTGACCAATCGCTGCAGAAACTCCCCACAGGCTGTGGATAACCTCTAAGATCGGATGAATAGGTGCTATAGATCACATCCAGCAAAGGAGCTGTCATGCCCGCGTGTATTCTCGTCAGTCCAGTCGAAGCCAAGCCACAAAACGGCGCCGTTCCTGCCATAGATCGACTCCGCGTCGTTGACATCAACGACCCACATATCTCCGTCCTCGATCTTGGCGTTACGCGCGGCGATGGCATCTTCGAAGTTCTCGGGGTGATCGACGGACGCCCTCATGGCATCGAGCCTCATCTACGCCGTCTCTCCAAGTCAGCCGCCATGCTGGACCTTCCCGCTCTCGATCTGGAAGCCATTGAAGGTGCCATTCACCAAGCAATCGAGCTCAGTGAACCGGTACCGGAAAGGCTCGTCAAGATCGTCGTCACACGCGGGATTGAGGGCGACGGCGTCGCCACCTGCTGGGTTATCGCCCTACCCAGCGGCGGATTTGAGTCCGAGCGAACCGAAGGGATGAGCGTCGCCGTCCTCGATCGTGGGTATCCGCACGACATCGCCGCCCGCGCCCCGTGGCTCCTCGCCGGAGCGAAAACCCTCTCCTATGCCATTAACAAGGCAGTTCTACGCGAGGCCGCTCGCCGTGGAGCGGACGACGTACTGTTTGTCAGCTCCGACGGATATGTGCTCGAGGGTCCCTCCTCTACCCTCATCGCCAAGTTCGGCAACCGTATCTGGACTCCGTCCACGGCACTGGGCATCCTCCCCGGCACCACCCAGGACTCCGTCTTCAAGTACCTCGACAGCCGTGGATTTGCCACAGCCCAGGGAATCTTCGGCCGCGACCTACTCCTCAAAGCGGACGCTCTGTGGCTGACGTCGTCGGTTCGCTTGCTAGCTCCAATTCGCAAGCTCGACGACGATGTTATTCCCGTCGATCGTGAGCTCACCGACGATATCAACGCATTCCTCAAGGCCCGAACGAGTTAATTCTCGGAACCGGGGATCGGGGAGGGAAGGTTTGAAACACGTCACTTTCCCTTACTCATTTGTGGTCGGGACACTGCATCTCGTACCTGGTACCGCAGCCTCTACTGTGCCGTAGACGGCGCGGAGAATGCTCTGGACTCCTTTGGGGCTTTCCCACTGTCGAACATCGCTGGGAAAATTGAGTAATTCCTAGCGGCCTAACGAGAGCATCCCCATAGAGGATTTCGTGAGATTTGGAGTGTGGACTCGCGAGAGAGGAGCGATCCGTCGTATGTTGGCTGGGTGAAGATCTCGCCTCAGTACCTCGCAGCCCTTGCCGTGGGCGCCATTAGCGGCCTCAATGCCGTGGGCACGCGCGCGCCCTTCAACGAAACCGATGATTTCGTGACAGGTTGTGTGCTGGATTCGCGTGGACGGCGCTGGATCGTTAAATGTCCCAAGCACTCGACGGCGGCGACCGCCCTGGAAACTGAAGCCGGACTCGCTCCCCTATTGCTCGATCAACTGCGACGCGGAGAGCTCCCCTTCGATGTCATTCGTCCCGCAGGATTCTCACCGGTCCCTACCGGCGGCCGGGCCATGGTGTATCCAGAGCCCTTCGGTACCTCCATCTCTTTTGATGATCTCAGTGGCGAAGATGCCCGTGAACTAGGACGTACCATCGCGGCTATTCATCTGCTCCCTCACGGGATCATTCGCCATGCGGGCCTGCCTTCGTACACTGCCGAAGAGTGTCGGCGGCGTCATCTCGCCGAGCTCCACGATGCCGAGCAGGTTAGCCACATCCCGAACGTGCTGCGTCGCCGTTGGGAAGAGGCCTTAGAGAACACAACCCTCTGGGATTTCGATCCAGTCATGGTGCATGGAAACATCGATAGCGAGAACTTCCTGTGGCAGGGAACCGAGATTGCCTCGGTTCAAGGCTTTGGAGAAGCTCACGTAGGCGACCCGGCCACCGACCTTGTCAATCTCCTCGAACTCGACGAGGACATTCTCGACGCGCTCATTGAGTCTTATCAGAACACACGCAGCAAACATCTCGACGAGCACTGCCTCACCCGTGCTTACCTCATCAACGAGCTGAATATTGTGCGCTGGTTGCAGCATGGTATTCGTACCGGCAACGCCGATATCAAGCGCGATGCCCTGGAGATGCTCTCCGAACTAGCAGATAGCGTGGATGCGGACCCCACTCTCTCCTCCGGTCCCGCCTGGGATGTGGACCCGAGCGGGCGGTAAACGACGTAGGCGATAAACCAGGGACGAGGTAAGCCACGTAAAAGGTGAGACACGGACGCGGTAGGCCACGCAAAAGATAACCCGAGGACGCGGTGGCCTACGGACGAGGTAAGCCGCGCTCAACAAGTTGTCACCAACCGGCGTTAGGTACCGATAGGCAGTCCCCAGCCCGCAGAAGTAGTCCCGAGCTTGCCTTCATGCCCAGCGTCACTGAGACCATCGGTATTAACCGGTATCAACTCGCTCTCGGTAACGATTCTTCGATCCTCGTGCTCACCTCCGCTTCGGTGAGGTTGCCCGCGTGGAGGACCTGGCGACCTTGCTTCTCTCTCAGATAAACAAAACAGGCACCAATATCTTCCAGGGGCATTCGGCGCGAGCGTGCCCAAGCGAGGCGATAAAGAGCAAGCTGTAGTTCGCGCGAGTCAACCTGGTGCGCTGAGGGCCGCCGCCCAGACTTCCAATCCACAATGGTCACAGGTTTCATACCCGGAACGGCCGAGGTGTCGAGGACAGCGTCGATGGTACAACGGATGATACGACCAGCCACGACAATTTCCATCGACTGTTCGATGGCCAGTGGCGGGTAATCCGCCCAGGGAGAGGCAAGGAACGCATCGAGCATCTGCTCTTCAGCTTCCCGTTGCGTATCCATATCCACCTCGAGCTCTGGGAGCTCGTAGAGCGAGTCGATGTTGAGGGTGGCGGGCTGAGAAAAGTGGTGGGCAATTCGTGCATGCATCGAGGTACCCAGACGTGCCGCACGCGATGGCTTCTGGGGAACCGGTCTGCGTTGGTTGAGCAGAAACTCCTCGCCATTCTCGGACAGGTGGACCACGTCCGTGGCTGTCAGATATGGACGTTCTGCCTTGGCCAACAATGCCGCTTCGGAGGCTTGCCGCTCAGAGAGAAGTACGTCGGCCTGCCATTCCCATTCGTCGGGCGTTCCATCTCCAGCCACAGGTGCGAGATCACCGAACGAACGTGGAACGTCGGAAGGCCATCGGACGAGGTCCGTTAGATCCTCATAGTGAGGAATCTCTGGCAACCCTTGCGGCGCGGCAGCCTCTTCTCCCAGTAAGGAGACGAGTTCATCCAATGCAATGCTCTCGCCGACCTCGCAAACAAGTTCCGGTGGCCAGTTCGGGCCCGCAACCTCAGCAATCGGTATCACCGATGCTTTTGAGCGCATGTCCTCCAGGTAGGTGGAACGTGCTTTGAGGGGCACGGCACCGCCTTCCTCCTTCAGCTTTTTCACCTCGTCACGGCTTTTGAGACCATATCCGGCCACAAGAAGCTCCGCCTGCGGGCGGGTGAATGCCACATACGCAAGCCTGCGTGCTTCCTGGCTTTCGTAAGCTGTGAGCTGGTTTCTCTTGAAGTCCAGATACGCTTCCCCCGCGTCAAACTTGTCGCTGCACTCAGCAATCTCAAACTGGGGAAGGTACCTCTTATCTGCCCGCAGCGGGAACGGGAACACCAACGAATTCTGCGGCCAGGCTTTGACGTTGGACGTGATGTCCGAGAATTCCCTATCGACAACCTCCGGGACGACGACGAGGTCCCGCCATTCCAGCCCCTTAGCCGCGTGCACCGTCATAATTTGGACGACGCCGGCGTGGACCTCAACATCTTCATCTACTCGGACGGCATCCTCGCCGGCTTCTTCTTCCCCACCATGCTCGCGGGCATCGGAAGCATCGAGCCACGCAAGAAAGTCAAGAAGGGATGAACCCGGGTGACTTGTTTCGAAGGAATCACCCAAGGCGATAAAAGAGTCGAGTGAGGTGCGCACGCGCTGGGCACCCTCCGCCCGCACCGCGGCCGTGAGATCCAGGCCAAAATGGCGTGCCGTCTGGGCGATAAGATCCGCCAAGGGGGCATGGATACTCGCGCGCAATTCAGTGAGGGCACCAGAGAGGAAGGCCAATCTTTCTCGACCCTCGTGGCTCAACCCTGGGCCGTGGCGGGGCGCCCAGTCCTGCGGAGGAAGATAGGTTGCAGCTTCCACCAGGCTCTGCTCATCCCGCGGAGAAAGCGACGATCCTGCCTTGGCAATCTCACGTGCAGCAATTTCTCCGGACCATGCGCGCAGGGCACGCAGATCAGAGCTACCAATCCCGAGCAACGTGAGGAGACGCAGAAGTTGATCATTCCTGCCGGGCGTGGCTACCACCGCAAGTGCCGCACGAATAGTGAGAACCTCAGGACGCTTGATGAGGCTCTCACCTCCAACAATCTCATAAGGGATGTCAAGTTCTGCCAAAGCGGCAGTAAGCAAATCCTCGTAACTGTGCTTGCGGCACAATACAGCGATTTCTGCACCATCGCGTTCGGAATCGGCAGCTACCGCCCGCATAACATCACGGATACGCCAGGCGATAGCCCGGTACGAATCTTCACGCAGCAGAGTTCGGATCTCAACGACGCGCCCCCCGCCAGAGTTGGGCCGAGGTTTCAATTCGGCGACTGTCAGAGCTTGGGCCTCAATTCCTTCCGCCACCGCGTTAGCCGCGGCAAGAATTGCGTCATCATTACGGAAGGAGGTGGTGAGTGAGAGTGTCTCAATTCCCCTCAGTCGATGACCAAACTCGCGCTCAAAATCAGCAAGCGCATTAGCACTCGCACCGCGCCATCCATAGATTGCCTGGCGTGGGTCGCCCACAGCACACACGGAGCGAAGGCGCAAATTGGCACTAGATCCATCCGGTGACTCCGGGATTGTCTCATCTGCATCGTCCCTCAATACGGGTGCGAGCGCCTGAGCCAGGAACTCAGCCTGGTTGATCGATGTGTCCTGGTACTCATCAAGGAGAACCAGACGGTAGCGTCCGGCAAGTTCGTGCCCCAGCGCCGGGAAGGCCCGCAGCACGCTAGCGGCAATCGCCACCTGGTCCGCAAACTCGACAACTCCGAGTTCCCGCTTGCGAGCCAAATAAGCATCAACGATGTCCAATGTCGCGCGGCGCACACGAAGCGAATCACCTCCTCCACGCAGTTGAGTCCAGTGTGCTGAAGCATCTTTCATGTTTTTAAAACGCGTTTTATCCTCGCCGAAAGATTCCAGAGCTTCCAGTTCAAGATCGAAAAAAGCACGGGCCTCGTCGGTCGTGCGCTGGTTGTCAATGAGTGCTGCCGCCATGGACAAAGCGATGTTGGTAATCGAGTGAGGTGAACTTCCGTAGAAGGGGTCGTCGTCGCCCATGTGGGGCCATGCTTCAACGATGTCACGCATGATCTGCCAGCGCTCCGCATCGGTGATAAGGCGCGCGGCAGGGTCTGCTCCAATAAGCATGCCGTAGCTTGACGCGATCTCCGAGGCAAACGAGTTGTACGTGGCAATGACCGGGCGGTCCAGATCGTCACGCGGATCCACCTCCGCGCCAATGCCAGCCCGGCGCAACGTCGCAAGTGCACGATCGACTCTTTCGGCAAGCTCGCCCGCAGCCTTACGAGTGAATGTAAGACCAAGTACTTCACCCGGCCGCACCGCTTTGATGGCGATGTTGTAAGCAATTCTGTTGACCATGGTGGCGGTCTTGCCCGAGCCGGCGCCAGCCACCACAAGAATCCCCGGCGACGTCGATTCGATAACCGCCCGCTGCTGCTGTGTCGGAGGGAATGTCGCGTTGAGGATCTGCATGATCTCCTCATATCGACTCATGAGAACATCCTTCCTTCGGGCTTCGCCGGGCACACGGCGAGAAACTGACAATTACGGCAGGTGGTTTCACTGGGATTGGCGGGGAACTCAGCAGCACCAAGAATGCGCGCCGCCTCATTGATTCGTTCGGTAGCGCGCGCCATCCCTATCTCATCGAGAGATTCCTGCATATCCACCGCAGGCATATTCTCACGTTTCATAAGCCTGCCAAGGAATACAAGTTCCGCTCCGGCGGAACGCCCGTATTCAGAGAGTTGACTCGCCGCCCACTGATACAGCTGCATCTGGACGTGGTCGGCTACTTCATTCTTCGTGGGTCGCACCTTGCCCGTTTTAAAGTCGGCAATGACCACACCATCGGGAGTCCGGACTACACGGTCAAAGGAAGCACTAAGTGCCACGTTCTCTGAGACATCCACGCGAACGCGTTGCTCCGTCTCCACATCTTCTGGGTGTGCCGCGAGATAGAGCGCCAGATTACGCACCAATTCCTGAGCACTTACATACGCTCGATAGGCCTCATAACTCGACTCCGGCTCATCAAATTCAGCTCGCCATTTACGTTCAAAACTCGCCATAAGTTCGGCTTCGCTGCCATGAGGTAGTTCCTCGGCAATCGAGTGAATGAGTGTTCCAATGTGGGCCGCTCCCCGGTCATCGCTGCTCTCTCCTCCAGACGACGATAGGAATCCCTGTAGCGGACACGCCAACAGTTTCTCCACACGCGACGGTGACACGTGGACCTGTTCCGCCCCCGAAGATTCGATGTTGGGCGTAACTGGCAGTTCGTCAAACCACATGTATCGCTGAGCCTCAGGCACAGCTGCAGCCCGAAGCCGACGCAACGTCATTTGGGCAGCTTCACGCGTTTCTTCTCGCCGCAATCCGCGCCGAAGTTGCCCCACCAGACCAGCCATGTCCAGTTCAGCTGGCTGGGCACATGGCTTGCGGAGTATCGGTGCCCGAACTAGCCGATGCTCAGACACACTCTCGCGCTGTACAACACCACCCTCGTCGGCGGCCTGCGTACTAGCTACTTCTCTTGCTTCCTCCTCGTACACAAAACCCATGGCTTCAAAAAAACGAGAAGGCTGGGCATCGTCGCTCTCCACACACGTGACGATTAACTGCTGGCGCGCACGACCAATCGCATGGTGCAACTGACGCAGTTCGTCGTCTAATACATCCTGGAATGCCTCGTAACGTTGCTGCTCCGCACTCGTTCCCGGCGCTTCGCGCCCTGTCGCGATCTGGGCAAGCCTCGTGGTGTGAGTGTATGTATCACGCAACCGAAGGTTCGGCCAGGCACCATCCTGCAATCCAGCAATGACGACGACGTCCCACTCCCGGCCCTGTGACGCCGACGGCGTAGTGAGCGAAACCGCATCGTTGACCGCGCCCGTGCGTGCAATGGAATCTTCAGGCAGGTCTTGGACAGAGAGCTCCTGCAAGAGGTTCTCGATCGTCACGTCAGGATCTCGATCAGCCATGCGCTGAGCTACTCGGAACAGCTGAATAATCGCATCCAAGGAGGAATCGGCGTGATCCCCCACAAGACCGTTATGTAGTGCCTGATCGCGCCACAGATCCGATTTTCCGCTACCTTCCCATGCCGCCCATAGCACCTCTTCAGCCTGCAGCGCCGACTTAGCCGCAACGCGCCGAATCCCAACAATCACCCGCGAGGCTGTCACGAGGTCCATGACGCCCTGCGGCGCCAGCTCTAGAAGCGCCTGAGGCCCCTCGAGAACCAGTTCCAGCAGCCGGTCCTCGTTCCGGCCTCCTCCACGCGCAATCTCGTACCCGCGTAATGTTCGGCACATACGCCGCAGATGCAACGGGTCAACCCCAATGACTGGGGATACGAGAACTGATCGCAACGTAGGCAATCCGTCCTCCCCCGGAATTTTCAATGCCAGCCGCACGAGGTCAAGGAGTGATGAGACCGCCGGGTGAAACCGTAGAGGCTGGTCAGAGCCGATCTGTTCCACAGGAACGCCGCGCCGGATGAGTGAACGCCGCAGCGCAGCATGCGCGCCACGCGACCGGGTAATGACAGCCATTCGCGAATATTCGACGCCCTCGCGGTGGTGGATCGTGCGCAGAGTCCGTGCAATCGCAGCGGTTTCTTCCTCACCATGGACGAATCGCAGACCAGAGACTAAATCCGCCACACCTTCGGCGAAGTCCATCCCTATATCCTCCGCCGCCGGACGCCGATGAGTCACCAAACCGCCGCCTACCCGAATACGCTGCGTCAAATTATCCGCAAGGTCCGCAAGGGCTTCCCCTGCCCGGTGACGGCGGCCGAGGAACACCGGCACACAGCCCAAACCCTGTGGCTCTGGTTGCAGCACATCCCCGGGAAGCGAGGCCACACCACCACGGAAACCTTGAACGGCACTGTCCGGATCACCCGCAACCACAAGCGCTGCACCATCACGTGCAAGTTCGGCAAGCAAATGAAGAATAGAACGTGGAGCATTCTGAATATCGTCCACCAGAATCCAATCCCACCGCGGACGAGAAATTACCCGCGCCTCTCCAAGCGGGGTTCCCTGGATATTCGCCTCCCATCGTGAAAGCAGTGCAGCCGCAGCGCCAACCAATTGGGCGTGATCAAGCCGATCGGGTGCGCTTGAATCGCCAGCGAAGGCATCGCGAGCAGTCACCAACAGATCGTATGCTCGCATTACTTGTGCGCCAGAAACCCACATCGGCTCATGTCGTTCCACTCCCAATCGCTCCAGATCATCGGGACCATAACCCAGCTCGACCGCACGAGTTACAAGGTTACGAATCTCGGCGCGAAAAGCTGGAAGCGCGCGGACGTCGTCGTCGACAAAAGGAGGGAATTCAATCCCGCTCGCCACATCCAACAGAATATCCGCAAGCATGGCATCCTCGTCCGGACCCGATATCAACTCGGGGTCACGGCGGCCAACGGCCTGGGCATACGTCTGCACAAGAGAGAACGAGAAAGCGGTGAGAGTTTGAATGGAGACTGTCTCGGGCAGTCCCCCCAAAGCAAGCGAAATACGCGAACGCAACTCGGAAGCCGCACGGCGATCCTGGGTGAGGATTGCTATCCGGGGTATCTCACTACGCCCAGATTCCTGGGCGCCTCTCACCTCGCGTTGGACGATGGCAGACAGTACGGATGTCTTTCCCGTTCCTGGCGCACCAACGACGCTCACCCGGCATGCGGGCGCGCATGATTCAAGCGCAATCCGCTGCGTTTCATCCAACTCAGCGATGCCGATGGATGGTGCGAGGGAAACCATGCCGCTCCTTTTATGCTGCGTATTCTCCTGCTGATCTGATTTCTCGACTCTACCCGCCACCTCCGACACGTTTTGCATCCGTGTCTCTCCGCCCCGCTGTCATTTCTCCCCGGTCTACTCTCGTTGCTAAAAAAGCTCCGTAATCAGCATCGGCCTGTACGCCATGCACACCGCCAGGAGTTCCGAGCCCTCACCTTCCTCAAAGGATTGAGTTTTTCGGAAAGAATTGAGCACGAGGACGCGTCAAAATCCTCAATCCTTTCCAAAAAACTCATTTCTTCAGGCTGCCCGACTCCAGAACCCACGCCCCGATGTTTCGGCCAAGGATGAACAGCGCACCTCAAACACCGTGCC
>JBDIAV010000002.1:0-95455 GCA_039812645.1 Actinomycetaceae bacterium | reverse complement strand
TCATCGTAGGTCAAGTCGTGAGTCGGCTCTTGGCCTGGAAGAAAACGCATAGGACCATTCTATGAGATAAATGGACACGCCAAACTGCGGAGCCTTTCACAGTTTGGACGCCTCACTACTTGGACGCCTCACTACTTGGACGCCTCACTACTTGGACGCCTCACTACTTGGACGCCTCACTACTTCTTCCGCAGGAACATCTTGCGGAGTTCTTCCGCCCACAGCACCAGCGACGCGAAGGCGAACGATGTCAACCATTGCGCGAAGGTCATGGACACGGTTCCAAACGCGGTCTGAAGGAACGGAATCTGAACCACGGCAATCTGAGCAAGGAATCCAAAAAGCACCGCACCCCATAGGAACTTGTTACGGAACAGCCCATGGAACGCGCTTTGTGTTGCCGAACGTGCGTTGAACACCGAGAAGAGGTTGGCGAACACCAGCGTGGTGAAGGTTGCCGTTCGGGCCACCTCAACCGATTCCTGACCGATGTTGATTAGCCCACCAGGAAGCCAGAAGTCCAGCGTGCCCAAAGACGCGACAGCCATGACGAATCCGGTGCTCATAATTGCTACCCACATCGGCCCGTCAATCACGCGTTGCTTGGATGATCTCGGAGGGCGTTGCATGACGTCTTCCAGCTCAGGATCCACACCCACAGCGAGGGCGGGCGCCACATCAGTGACGAGGTTGATCCAAAGAATCTGTACGGCCAGCAGTGGCACCACAATATGCATTCCAGAGTCTTGGGCGGCGGCTGTCAGGCCAATGACTCCCATGAGCACCACACCGAAGAACATGGTCAACACTTCGCCCATGTTCGAGCACAGAAGGTATCGAAGGAACTTCTGGATGTTGTCAAAGATGACGCGGCCTTCGCGCACGGCCTTGATGATCGTGGCAAAGTTATCGTCTGCCAAGACCATCTTCGCCGCTTCCTTGGTCACCTCGGTTCCGGTGATGCCCATGGCAATACCAATATCAGCGGACTTAAGTGCCGGAGCGTCGTTCACACCATCGCCGGTCATGGCGACAATCTGGTGATCGGCTTGCAGAGCATCAACGATGCGCAACTTATGTTCTGGAGCCACACGCGCGTACACGCAAGCGGTACGGGCCGCAACCCGAAGGTCGTCGTCGTTCATATCGTCAATATCGTGACCGGTGAGTACCGTGGCTCCCGGTTCGACAATACGAAGATCGGAGGCGATACGCAGCGCGGTCTGGGGATGGTCACCGGTAATCATGACCACTCGCACACCAGCCGTATGTGCCTCGTCTACAGCATCCCGAACCTCAGCACGTGGGGGATCGATGATGCCCACCACGCCGGCAAAGACGAGATCCCTCTCGTACGAATCATTGAAGTCACCGTTGGTGGGATCCGCGCCATTTTGGGCGACATCCTCATGATCGCGAATGGGCCGCGATGCCACACCGAGGGTCCGGTATGCCTGGGCGGAGAGCCGCTCAACATCGTCGAGGATGTGCTGGCGCCACTGATCATCAAGATCAACAACCGTGTTGCCCACCATCACCTTCGTACATTTTTCCAGTAGTACATCCGGTGCGCCCTTAGAGATGAGGGTAAGCGCACCGTAGGGATCGCGGTGGAGTGTTGACATCATCTTACGGTCGGAGGAGAAAGGAACCTCCGCAATCCGGTTGAGCTTGTCGAGGCGATTCTGCAGGCCCTCCAACTTGCGAGAGGCTGAGAGGAAGGCGGCTTCAGTTGGGTCGCCACTAATTTCCCAACGGCCATCACGATGCGCGAGCTGAGCATTATTGGCCAGAGATCCTAGTCCCAATACCGCGCGAGCTTCTCGGAACGCATCGGCCTTTTCGGCTGCCTTCGAACCATTGCCATTGGTTTTAGCGACGATGGCCTCACCCTTCGGCTCGTAGCCGACACCCGTGATCTCAGTGGTTCCAGAAGCCGTCACGACCTGCTTGATCGTCATCTCGTTCTGAGTGAGTGTGCCCGTCTTGTCCGTACAGATGACGGATGCCGAGCCCAGCGTTTCGGCAGAACTCAGCTTTTTCACGACGGCGTTACGTTGTGCCATCCGTTGTACACCCAGGGCAAGGACCACCGAGAGAACCGCAGGAAGACCTTCGGGAACAGCGGCCACTGCCAGTGAGACTCCAAGGAGAAGAATCGTCACCCAATCACTAGCCGACTGGGGCGTCTGAAGAAGAGCAATCGTGATCATAATGATGACGGCAATGGCTACCACGACGCGGCCGAGAAGCGAACCAACCCGGTCAATCTCCAGCTGAAGAGGAGTTTCCTCTTCCTTAGTTTCGTCGAGCATCGTGGCGATGGAGCCCATCTCGGTACCCATGCCTGTGGCTGTCACAACGGCGCGCCCGGTACCGCCCGTCACGGCGGTCCCCTTGTATGCCATATTGGCCCGGTCGCCTAGGGCAAGGCGGCCACTGAGCACACCCGCATTCTTTTCGACGGCGGTTGACTCCCCGGTCAGCGAGGCCTCGGCAATACGCAAATTTGTGGCGGCTAGCAGGCGCGCATCGGCACCAACTTCGTCTCCTTCGGCCAGCTGCAAGATATCGCCTGGCACCACATCTGTGGCAGGGATATCCCAGAGTTCACCATCTCGAATAACGGTTGAATGGGCTTCCGTCATCTTGGCCAAGGCGGCAACGGCATCTGCCGCACGCGATTCTTGAACAAGACCAATCCCCACGTTGAAGGTGACAACCAGCAACACGACGATCGCTTCAATCGGGGCGCCGTGCGCTCCTTCTAGAACCCACGCGGTTCCGGAGATCAAGGCGGCGAGAATCAACAGGATAACCAGAGGGTCCTTCAGTTGCTCCAAAGCTCGCCGCCAGAGTGGAACAGGCGGTTGTCCGCGAAGCTCATTCGATCCGTATTCTTCCAACCGCCGTTGAGCTTCTTGACGGGATAGACCTCTGTCTGGGTCCGTCCGCATATCCTCTATGACAGCCTCTGATTCCGCAAGATACGGGCTTTCTGGCATGTCAATTGTCATGTGTGCTCCCCATTCGTCTAGGCGCCACAGGAATGACGCCGCTACCAGCAGCTTAAAAGATGGCACCGACAAACTTCTTCCATCGTTTGGGTGAAAGCTCCCCATCCGCCCTTGCCCCATAAGAAGCATCACGAAACAATGAGGTATGGCTACGAGCACTTTTCTCAAGACATCGGCGGCAACGACAGTCGCGGCAACACTAGGGGCATTGAGTACCGACGTTGATTCGATGTGGTACAAGAAACTCGATAAACCTGAATGGCAGCCTGCCCCCGAGGTCTTCCCTATCGCCTGGACAACCCTCTACGCAATGATTGCTCATGCATCGGGCCGTACATTGTCCGATCTCGAAGAATCTGATGAGCCCCGCCAGGCACGGCACTTCCAGTGCGCACTGCTCACCAACCTCACCCTCAATGCAGGTTGGTGTTATCTGTTCTTCCAACGCAAGGACACGAAAACCGCAACTGTGGGCGCGGTTGCGCTCGCAGCGTCGTCGTTCGATCTGGCACGCAGAGCGTGGAAAGTACGGAAGCGCTCCGGACTAGAACTACTCCCCTACGTGGCGTGGACGTCGTTTGCCGCAGCACTCACCGCGGAGCTACATAAGCGCAACGGCTAAGAGCGCGGGTGATTAATCGGCTTCCCGCGGCGCTCGACCCGACTCATAATTCGGGTCGAACTCCGAGGTTTCCACGGAAGCACGCGTGCCATTGTCTTGCTGAGCAGCTTGAGTGAGGCCAAATACGTGGCCTGACACTCCAGCGCTTCCGCCCAGAATGACAGCACGTCTCAACTTCCTGACCAGGCTCCGCCAGAGCTTCCCAGGCGTTCGTTGCGGTTGGTCGTGTCGGCCGATGTCCTTCATGCGTCACGTCCTCCTTTAGTCGAAGGATATATGGGAGGTCAAGGGCGCGTCACTGGAGTCGAAGACAGGATCGGTAGATTGGCACGTGGTCAGCAATCCAAGTCGACACGTGGCACGCTACAATCTATATCGGTGATGGATCCCGCCGGGGCCGCGCGAATAATCCGCGTCAGGCCCGAACCGCCAACTGGCTGATGGTTCCTGCCCCACCGATGTGGGCAGGATCGTGCTGCCCACGGAAAGGCGACGATCATGCCGCATACACCCCCTCAACCGGCCGTAGATCGGTTGACGCCGTTTGGCAATAGTGCAATTGTCGTCGGGATTTCGCCGTCGTTACCAGATCTCGTCGCTGTTACGGCATGCTCTCTTGCTGCCGCAATCGGCTCCCCCTGCATCTATTTCGCCTACTCTGACGCCTCGCGTTACGTCGTCGAAGAATACGACGACGGCACCGTGCGACACGAGTCACTCAGTTCTGACAGCTTTGACGATGGTTGGAAAGCTCGAGACGAGCGGTTCGTTCGCAAGCTCGGCGCGATGATGGAAGGGTCGAGCGTGCCATGGGAGTTCCGTTACCTTGCCGGACGCCCGGATCGCGCCCTTACCCACCTCGCGCGGGCTGTTGACGCCGCGGTCATCGTGGTGGGTACGCGAGCCCCCGGAACTCGTGCACACATCAGAGAGATGGTTGAAGGCTCGGTTGCTTACCATTTGGCGCAGCACCAACATCGTCCTGTCCTCACAGTTCCGTTGAGCGTGGTGGATTGGAAGGCGACGACGAGCGTATGGGATCACTGATGAATTCTTCGACGACGACGCCCTCTGCATCGAAGGCTGCTAGCGACCGGTGGCAGCTTCCCAAGTTCGCTTTGCTGGTCGCATTAGGTGCGACCTTCGGGACATTCCTGCGCGCTGCCTTGTCCGGTGCGTTTCCTCACGATATTGACGCGTGGCCCTGGGCGACGTTCTTCATCAATATGGTGGGCAGCTTTGTATTGGGAGTGTTGCTGGAATCTCTCGTACTCACCGGAAGCGATACCGGTTGGCGCAAAGCGGTGCGTTTGGGTTGCGGCACCGGGATGCTCGGAGGTTTCACCACCTACTCCACATTTGTTCTGGAGATCGAGAAGATGGCTGGCGCGGGCGATCTGGCCTTGGGGTTCGCGTATGCGGCCGTGAGCCTCGTGCTGGGTATAGCTGCGGCGATGCTTGGGATGGCGGTCGCTGGGGTGCTGTTTGGGCAGCGGTCCCTCCAGGGTCGTGGGTCTGGTGGTGGCGGATCGCGTGGTGGTGGACTTCGTCGGACACAGCCGGGCAACAGTACGGCGGGAAGCCGCGCGACAAGTAACCAGACCAAGGAGGCAGGCAAGTGATTCTCTTCTGGACCGCGCTCGCGGGCGGTTTTGGCGGTGCAATGCGCTTCCTCGTGGATACTGGAGTGGCACGCGTCAATCGGCTAAGCATTCCTTTCGGTACCATCGTCATCAACGTGACGGCTTGTCTGCTCCTGGGAGTACTCAACGGGTTCATCGCTGGGCGAGTTGGTTTTGACAGCCTTGCAGCAATCGTTGGTGTGGGCATCATGGGTGGCTACTCGACGTTCAGCACAGCCTCAGTTGAGGGCGCACGACTGCTGCGCGCAAAGCGCTACACATCGGCGGTCACCCATGGCGGCGGAATGCTGCTGGTCAGCCTGCTGGCGGCGTATCTGGGGCTGTGGCTCGGCGGGCTGCTCGTGTGAAATAGCGCGTCTGGATTCCTCAATGTGCACCCCAGCGGTCACCGTGCCGTACACGGCAGACAGATCGCCCTCATACACACTGAGGGTCATCGAGACGTCATGCACGCTCAATATTGTGGTGCAAAGCTCCCGCACCAGTACCTAGCGGTGCGGGAAAAGCTCCCATCACTCCCCCAGGATGTTCTCCAACACCTGGATCACGCCTTCGTCCACATTGGACGGCGCGACGTAGCGCGCGGCCTCAATGATGGCCTGGTGCGCATTCGCTGTCGCAAACGACGGACCAGACTCTCGCATCATCTCCAGATCATTGAGGTAGTCGCCAAACGCGACAGTCTGCTCGCGGGTCACGCCGAGCTCGCGCTGCAACGCCTGAACCGCGGTTCCCTTGTTGATACGCGGATCCATGACATCAATCCAGTGTTCGCCCGAAATCACAACCGCATGAGTCTCACGAAGGTGGAGGAGGTGCGGAGCCGTGCCCGATTCGGCGTCGTCGAAATCGAAGATAGCGATCTTGATGATGTCGTCGTCGAAATCGAGCTGGTCGGTCAGGACCTCGTGCGAGTGATAGTACTTGCGAACCTCGTACATGAAAGCTTCGTCGTTGCGCTCAACGTAAGCGGCCTTTTTGCCCGCAACAACTACACCAAGGTTCCGCCCATGATCCTTGAGTGTGCGCAGCAATTCGACGGTGCTCACAACGAAGTCGCGGTCGAGGGTGATGGACGAAATCTCCTTGCCATCACGAACAACGAATCCGCCGTTTTCCGCGATGATGGGCATCCCCTCAATCTCTCGCTCAAACAATGATGCGAGGGTGAAATATTGGCGCCCGCTGGCCGGGGCAAACACGATGCCCCGTTCCTTCATCTGGCGAAGCAAAGGCCACAGCCTTTCGGGGATATTTGAGTCGGCGTCAAGTAGGGTGCCATCCATATCGGTGACGACAAGACGCGGGTCGATGCCTGACAGGTAAACGCTGGGATCAGTGGGCTCGATGCTCATATCTACTAGCCTATCGAGAACGCGTGAACGATTCAGCGGAGATAAAAGTGATGCCGAACGCATTGGTTCGAAAAGTATTTCGAAATCTGTCGGAGGTTGCTGAGACAATCGAATCACTCACCAACCAGAAGGAAGTGGAACGATGGAATCATCGACTAGACAGCAGGGTGTCGGCGGGAACCAGCTCGCAGGGACCGGGCTGCACATTGGCGCGGATGGGCTTGCCCGCCCTCGTTGGGCGGACTCGGATGAGTTGCTGCGCAGCTACTATGACACCGAATGGGGCATGCCTGTCACGGACGAACAGGGAATCTACGAGCGGATCTGTCTGGAGTCGTTTCAGTCTGGGCTCTCGTGGCTGACGATCTTGCGGCGCAGGGAGAGTTTTCGCGAGGCTTTCGCCGGATTTGATCCAAATGTTGTGGCCAGTTTTAACGACGACGACGTCGCGCGGCTGCTCGCCGACTCACGGATCATCCGCAATCGTCGCAAGATCATGGCGGCCATCATCAACGCTCGGGCAACGGTGGCGTTGCGGGAGGGTGCGGGGCTGGAGAGGGCGTCTGGGGGTTCAGAAGAACGGCCAACCGGTGCGGCGGCGGACTCGAACGAGCAGCCCACCGGGCTGGTGGAACTGGTGTGGTCCTTCAAACCGGAGGAGAACTTACGGCCATTGAGCGAGGCGGAGGTGCCGAGCCAGACTCCCGAGTCAGTCGCACTCGCCAAAGCGTTGCGCGCGGCGGGGTTCACCATGGTCGGCCCCGTGACGATGTTTGCACTCATGGAAGCCATTGGTGTTGTGGATGCTCATATTGTGGGGTCGCATCGGCGGGGAACATCGGGGGTGTGGCCGGAGTAGCGGCAAGTCACAACCCGAGGAGATGCTACAGGTCACAAAAAGGTTTTATCCTGGGTTACTTGAGGTTGACGTAGCGTCAACCTTTAAAGTCTTCAGTATGGAATGGACGATTCAAGAAGTGGCTCGCAAAGCCGGCACGACCAGCCGGACACTGCGGCACTACGACCAGATCGGTCTGCTCTCCCCCAGCCACATTGGCCACAACGGCTACCGCTATTACGATGCCACCGCGGTTGTGCGGCTACAGCGAATCCTGTTGCTGCGTGAGCTGGGTATGGGGCTGCCTGAGATCGCGGAGGTCCTCAGTCGGAACACTGACGAAATCGCCGCGCTCGAAAAGCACCGGGAGGTCTTGCAAGCCGAGGTGACTCGGATTGCCCGGCAGGTCGCCGCGGTGGAGCACAGCATTGACGTTCTTAAAGGAAAGGAAGAACTCGACATGAGTAATACATTTGACGGTTTCGATCACACCCAATACAAGGATGAGGTCGAGGAGCGCTGGGGTCGTGATGCCTACGCCGAGTCGAACGACTGGTGGAATAGGTTAGGCAGTGAAGGTCAGGAGAAATGGATGCAGGAAGTTGCCAGCCTCAATCAGGCATGGATTGCCACGCACGAGGCTGGCGTGGCTTCCGATTCTACGGAGGCACGGGCACTCGCCAAGCGGCACATCGCGTGGCTCTCAGCAATTCCCGGGACGCCAAGCCACAAGTCTGCGGAGCACACCGATGCCTACGTGCGAGGACTCGCAGAAATGTACGTGGCAGACGAGCGATTCGCTGCCAATTACGGAGGGGTTGAGGGCGCCGGGTTTGTGCGCGATGCTCTTGTTTCCTATCTCGACTCGGAGAATGCCATCCACTAGGCAAAGTCTCATCACAAGAACGACGTGTTCCATCCTCGGAAAGATGAGCACAGATTCAGTGTGACAGTCCAACGGATCCCGCTGCTAGGTTCTTCTCATACCCCTTGTGTGGGTGCGAACCTGGTTGGCGGGATTCCTTAACAAGGTCGGGCCCGCGACAATGCCTCCCTGATCAGGATGGATGGAGCTGGTGGATACCGCAGACGCCTCGTTCGCCGTAGCCAATGCTCATCCCGAGATCATCGCTTCCGCCTCTTTTATTGCTCTCTCCTGTGACGAGCATGGCGTTCTTCAGATGATTGAGCACATCCTCGCGGATGCGTGACGGTAGACTGGCGCCGTGTCACGACTCGTAGTTTCCGTTCCCACTCAAACCGAATTCGATTACATCTCACGTTTTGACGTCGAGCCCGTTCTTTGGGCAATGGACGGTCCACCACCGCGCCACGATCTGGATACGGCGGTAGTGCCCTATGTCCTGGATATGGCGATTCTCAAGCATCTCGAAGGGCTGAATCTCAAACTGGTTCAAGGCCCGAACATCGGGTACGACGGCGTCGTGGAGAATCTTCCCGCGGGCATGGTGTTTGCTAATGCCACATCCGTGCACGAAACAGCCACTGCTGAGCAGACGCTCGCACTGATTCTCGCGGCCCAGCGTGGTATTCCCCGGGTTGTCCGTCAACAGGATGAACGGCGCTGGGAGAAGTTCCGCTCGCGTGGCCTCGCCGATTGCACCGTGATTGTTATTGGAGTAGGCGGCGTGGGCGCCGCCATCATTGACCGACTCAAGCCCTTCGAGGTGGAGATCGTTCGGGTTGCCAGCACCGAGCGCGACGACGCCACCGGACACGTCTACTCGATGGACTCGATCGGCGAACTGTTGCCGCACGCCGACGTCGTCGTTATTGCCGTTCCCCTCAACGCAAGCACTCATCATCTCGTGGATGACACATTTTTGTCCCGCATGCGCGACGACACCCTTCTCGTTAACATTGCGCGGGGCGGTGTAGCCGACACCGGGGCACTCGTTCAACATATGGATCGGCTACGTCTGGCTCTTGATGTCTTTGACCCGGAGCCTCTTCCAGCAGATTCTCCATTGTGGGACAGCCCGAACGTTATTGTCGCTCCGCACCTGGGTGGGCTATCTATGGCCCAGTTCTCACGGCATAACACGTTGCTCGGACGTCAGATCGAGCATCTGTTGGCCGGTGAGGAACCGGAGAACGTCGTGGTGCGGCCGTAACTGAAATTCGAGAATAGACACTTGTGTCGAGAATTGAGCCCTGCGCTAGTATCGCAGGGCTCAATTCTCGACAGGAACGTCCATTCTCCAACAAGAAGGAACGAGAAGGGGACGAACCCTGTGCTCGTCCCCTTCATATCGCGTCTGTTCGTGAACCTACTTGCGCTTGCGCTTTTCCCGCACACGCACCGAAATCTGAATCGGTGTTCCCGTGAAGCCGAAGGTTTCGCGCAGCTGGTTCTCAATGTAACGGCGGTAACCCGCCTCAATGAAGCCCGACGCAAAAAGCACAAAGCGCGGCGGCCGCGACGCCACCTGGGTGGCAAAGAGAATTCGCGGCTGCTTTCCGCCGCGTACCGGATGCGGATGCGCGGCCGACAGCTCTCCCAGGAACGAGTTGAGCTTGCCCGTAGGGATGCGCGTCTCCCACGAATCAAGCGCCTCATGCATGGCACGCGTCAGACGGTTGGTATGCCACCCGGTCATTGCGGACAGGTTGACGCGCTCGGCCCAGCGTAACTGCACCAGTTCACGTTCCAGTTCCCGATCAAGCTCCATACGGCGCTCGTCATCCACCAGGTCCCACTTGTTGCAGACGATCACCAGCGCGCGGCCAGCGTCTACCACCTGCTGCATGACACGGATGTCCTGCTCGGTGAGGTTGACCGAGGCGTCAATGAGCACAAGGCCCAGTTCTGCCTTGTCGATGGCGGCCTGCGTGCGCAGTGACGCATAGTAGTCCGCTCCGGACGTTTGATGTACGCGACGGCGAATACCAGCGGTGTCCACGAAGGTCCACACATCGCCGTCAAGTTCAATGTTTTCGTCCACTGGATCGCGTGTGGTTCCCGCGATGGGATCAACCACCACGCGTTCCGACCGGGCCAGCTTATTGAGCAGCGACGACTTACCAACGTTCGGACGTCCGACGAGGGCAATCCGACGCGGGCCGTGCCGCGGCGCGGGAGCTGCCACGGCTGACTGCTCGGGCAGCGCCTGAAGTGCGGCATCGAGCAAATCTCCAATACCGCGGCCATGCATAGCGGAGATCGGGTACGGCTCGCCCAATCCCAGAGCCCACAATACGGCAGCGTCAGATTCCTGCATCGGTGAGTCCACCTTATTGGCGGCAAGAATCACCGGGCGCTTGGAACGGCGCAGCAGGCGTACAAGCTGCTCGTCCGTGTTGGTGATACCCACGGTTGAGTCCACCACCAGGACGACGGCGTCGCAGAACTCGATCGCTGCTTCAGCCTGGCGCGCCACCGAGGCGTCGATTCCGGCGACGTCGGCTTCCCAGCCACCGGTATCAAGCAGGGTGAAGTCACGTCCGTTCCAGCTTGCCTGATAGGAGACACGATCGCGTGTCACACCCGGGGTGTCTTGGACGACGGCGACGCGGCGGCCTACGATGCGATTAACCAGCGTTGACTTGCCCACGTTGGGGCGGCCAATGATGGCGAGCACGGGCAGACCTTGCTGCTCTTCCTGTTCCCAGAAGAAATCCTCATCGGTCAGGACCGCGAGATCCTCCTCCGAGAGGTCGTAATCCTCCAGGTTGCCACGTAGCAGCTCGACCTGTAGCTCGTCGTCGGCCTCTAGGGCGTCGTCAAAAATTTCTTCACTCATCGCATATCCTCCGGAATCAGCGAGATGACAGCATCCACCACGTCGTCGATCGACAGCGATGATGAGTCAACGGTGGTGACGCCGTCTTGCGCCGTCATGAACTGCGAGACAGTGGAATCGTCCGCGTCGCGGCGCACTACTTCGTCTCGGGTGGCCGCAATGGCGGCAGCGTCCGCGCTTCCCCGCACCTCAAGGGCGCGGCGTGCGAGCCGAGCTTCCTCGGAAGCGGTCAGCAGGACTCGGACGTCGGCGTCGGGGGCCACCACCGTGGTGATGTCACGTCCCTCAGCAACAATGCCCTGCGTGGCAGCTGCAATGATCTGGCGCTGGCGGCGCTTCAACTCGGCACGTACCTCCAGATTCGTCGCGACTTTGGAGACCACTTTGGACAGCTCCGACGCGCGAATCGCCTGGGTGATGTCCACACCACCGCATTCGATGGTCTGATTCTCTGGGTCGAGAGGCATCTGCAGCGGCATCTGCACGGTTGCGGCGGCAACGGCAGCCTGATCGTCAAGATCGATGCCTTGATGATCGCACCACCATGCGGCGGCACGGTACATAGCACCGGTGTCCAGGTAAGCCAGACCGAGCTTGGTAGCAACCCGGCGGGAAACCGTCGACTTGCCCGAACCGGATGGCCCATCCAGCGCAATAACAACACCCATCTGCTTTTCCTCTCCT
Organism: Actinomycetaceae bacterium; assembly: GCA_039812645.1. Taxonomy (GTDB): domain Bacteria; phylum Actinomycetota; class Actinomycetes; order Actinomycetales; family Actinomycetaceae; genus Ancrocorticia. The sequence continues at coordinate 83,532 of JBDIAV010000002.1, read as the reverse complement.
TCGATGATGACCTGCCAGCCGCGCTGCTCCAACGAGCGTGCCAGATGCCCCGCCTGGCTCGGTACCACTGACACCATCGCGCGGCCAACACTCTGGCCAAACGAATGCTCCAACTGGAAGTCTTCAATATTGACGCCAATATCGCCGATCTCGCCGAAGAGACGGCCCAGCTCACCCGGCTTGTCCGGAATAAGCACAATCACTTCGGAGTAGCGCCGCGGCGCACCTCCATGCTTTCCGGGAATCCGGCTGACACCCTCGTTGCCACGCAGAATCGCGTGAGAAACGCCAGCAAGCACTCCCGGTGCGAACGGATCGTCGGAACCCGGCTCCAGCGCCGCAATGAGGCGGCTCAGCTCAAAATTGACGCCACGCAGCACATCCGTCACCGCGGGAGCATTTCCCGCAATGATAGTGGCCCATAATGACGAATCCGAGTGCGCGATTCGGGTGACATCGCGCAAGCCTTGGCCCGCCAACTCCAGTGCTTCGCCTGGCGCCTTGCGCAGGGCACCCGCCACAAGGGAAGACACCAACTGCGGCATGTGCGAAACGAGCGCTACCGAACGGTCATGCTGGGAGGGCTCCATGATGATAGGAAGCGAACCAGCATCGAGTGCCAACTGCTGCATCGCCTGGACGAGCTCGGGACGGGTACGTGCCCCCGCGGTGATGACCCACGGGCGTCCCGCAAAAAGATCCGCGTCCGCCGCGATGGCCCCGGATCGCTCACGACCGGCCATCGGATGGGAACCAACGTAACGATCGGACATTGGGGAGGCATCCACCTCGTCCACCACCCGTTGCTTGACCGATGCCACATCGGTCACCCACGCATTCGGGTAGCGTTCCAAGGCGGAGACCACCACGCGCGAGGCAACATCCGGCGGCGTAGCCACCACAACTAGTCCGGGCTCCGGATCGTCCGGGCCCGCGATCTCTCCGGCACCCAGATCGCGCGCGAGAGCCTGGGCTGCCAAGGACATATCCTCAAGCTGCACTGGCACGCCCAACTGGCGCAGGCGTAAACCGAGTGAGGCACCGAGCAACCCGGTGCCGATAATTCGGACGGGTGCTCTCATCTCACATCCCGACGGAATGCATGAGCGCGCTCAGCTCATTGCCAGCAATAACACGGGTGCGGCCCGGCTTGAGCCGTCCCACCTCAATGGTGCCGAACTTGGTACGCACGAGCTCCATGACTGGATGACCCACCTCATCCATGATGCGGCGGACGATGCGATTACGGCCCGAATGCAGCGTAATCTCGACGATCGAGTTGCGCTGAGCAGCCTCACGCAGGACAAACTTGTCCACCTTGATGGGGCCGTCCTCCAGCGTGATGCCGTCGGTGAGAACGCGACCAAGACCTCGGGTGACCTGGCCTTCAACGCGCGCAATATACGTCTTGGGCACCTCGTAGGAGGGGTGCGTGAGGCGGTGGGTCAGTTCGCCGTCGTTCGAGAGCAAAATAAGTCCCTCGGTATCCTGGTCGAGACGGCCCACGTGGTAAAGACGCGTGGGAATCTCGGTGACGTACTGGGACAGGCCGGGCCGACCCATGTCATCTTCCATGGTAGAAACGACGGCCGGTGGCTTGTACAACGCAATCGTCAGTTTGGTGTCATCAATCTGGATGGGCATACCATCCACGTGAATGGACACCTTAGAAGGATCAACACGAATGCCGAGCCGAGTGACGATCTTGCCGTCCACCTCAACTCGTCCCTGCTCAATAAGGTGTTCGCACAAACGGCGTGATCCGACGCCGGCGTGAGCCATAACCTTCTGGAGGCGCTCACCGCGGGGGTCAATAGTAGGGCTGCTCATCGCAATTCCTGTTCTGTTTCGTCCAATTCGGACAGGTCCGGCACCAACGGCGCCAGCGGTTCAAGTTCTTCCAGAGTATTCATCCCCATGATCTCCAGGAAGAAAGGGGTAGTGCCGTAAAGAACGGCACCGGAGCTTCGGTCACCGACCTCAGCAATCAATCCGCGCATCATCAATGTGCGAACGACGGAATCTACACTAACACCTCTGATCGCCGCAATCTGCGCCCGAGAGACAGGTTGGCGGTACGCCACAATGGCGAGCGTCTCAAGTGCGGCCGTCGAGAGCTTCGCCGAGTTCTCCCGTGTGACAAATCCGGCGACGACGTCGGCGTAATCCGGGTTCGTATAAAGCCTCCAGCCCCCGGCCACCTCGCGTAGTTGACATCCCCGACGGCGACCACCACTCGCGCCCGAGTATTCCGCTTGGAGGGCGAGCAGGAGTTCGAGAGCGGCGTCGTCGGTAAGTCCGGTGGCGCGCCCAATATCCGCGGCAGAAATCGGTGAGGCGACGACGAGAAGAATCGCCTCAACGGCAGCAAGGTCTTGCTCTCTCATGATGTCTCCTCCAAAGCGATAGTTAAGGTTTCCAAGGCATCCGACTGTTCGACGCGAATCTCTCCGCGACGAATAAGTTCGAGGATTGCCATAAACCGAGAAACCACCGTTTGCCGGTTGAGGGCATCCGCGCAGAGCTGCGAAAACGTTGCGGATCCTCGCTGACGGAGAATCTCACAAACATACGTGATCTGGCTAGACACCGAGACACGTGGGTGATGAAGATGTTCCAGGCTCACGGTTGGCTCGCTTTGATCACGAGAAAAGGCCTGGAACGCAAGTAAGGCCAGCTCCTCGGGCGCCAGATTCAGCCGAAGCCTAGGGATCAACCCAACAAACTCAGGATCAAGCGGCACATCGCGAGGGTATGCGCGTGCCTGGCTCGCCATAGTGCGCATGAAACGCTGCGACGCGCGCTTATAGGCTCGGTACTGCAACAACTTCGCGAACAACAGGTCGCGCTGCTCCAAGAGTTCGAGCTCTTCTTCGGATTCCTCGCAGCCGGGTAGCAGGCGGGCCGCCTTGAGATCCAACAGTGTTGCCGCAACCACCAAGAACTCGCTCGCCTGTGACAGATTATAGACGCTGTGCGAGCGAATAAAAGCGATGAACTCGTCCGTGACCTCGGCCAACGCCACCTCCGTGACGTCGAGACGGCGCTTGGAAATGAGTGAAAGCAGGACCGAGAAGGGGCCGGAAAAGACATCAAGAGTGACGGCGAATGCGCCGTCGCTCTCGCTCAGGCGCACTGCCCCTTGGCGATCACTTCACGTGCCAGGTGGCGATACGCTTCTGCGGCCGCGTGCGATGGCGCGTACTCGGTGATGGGCTGAGCAGCAATCGTGGCATCAGGGAATTTCACCGTGCGGGAAATGTAGGTGTCATACACCTTGTCTCCGAAGCCTTGGCGCACCGAGGACATCACCTCTCGCGAATGCAACGTGCGCATATCAACCATGGTGAGCAGGACGCCGTCGAGCTGAAGGCGCGGATTGAGACGGTCCTGCACTCGCTCGATCTGCTCCGTCAGGAGGGCTACTCCGCGCATCGCGAAATACTCGGCCTCCAGTGGAATGAAGACACCGTGTGCGGCAGTGAGCGCATTGACGGTAAGTAATCCGAGCGACGGCTGACAGTCGATAATAATGAGGTCATAGTCATCAACGACAGGCCGCAATACGCGCGAGAGCGCCTGCTCACGAGCTACCTCGTTAATAAGAATGATCTCGGCCGCCGAGAGATCAATATTGGCTGGAATGATATCCAGATTTGGGACTCCAGTGGGAACGATAATCTCGCGAATATTCGGTTTAGCTGAGATCAACTCGTTGTAAATCGTACGCTCCATGGCGCGCGCGTTGACGCCCAGACCAGCGCTTGCTGCGCCCTGAGGATCAAAATCGACAATGAGGACGCGACGTCCGTACTCGGCCAAAGCGGCGGCGAGATTGATCGTCGTCGTCGTTTTTCCGACGCCTCCCTTTTGGTTCGACATCGCAATAATGCGAGCGGGACCGTGCGTTTCCAGCGGTGCGGGCTCCGGGAAATCGCGTTCGGTGGAGTCGGAATTCAGAGTGTCTTCATTAGTCACGCTCCAACAATACCTAAGAGATCGCCCGAGGATGCGACGATGCATAGACCTCTCGCACCGTGTCGCGGCTGACGTGTGTATAGATCTGCGTGGTGGTGACGGAAGAATGGCCCAGCATTTCCTGGACGATCCGCACGTCCGCTCCACCCTCCAGCAGGTGGGTGGCAAAGGAATGTCGCAGGCTGTGAGGAGATATGTGTGTGGTGAGCTGTGCTCGTCCGGCCACGTCTTGCAAGATTCCCCAGGCACTCTGACGGGAGAGTTTACGGCCTCGGGTATTGAGGAAAACCGCGGGGGTACCGCTTCCTCGCGTCGCCAACTCGGGTCGGCCGCGCACGAGATAAGCCTCCAGCGCCTCGATAGCATAGGTGCCCAGGGGAAGAACGCGCTCCTTACGGCCCTTGCCAAAAAGCCGTACCTGCCGAGTTCGAGTATCGAGATCGTCAATGTTGAGATCCACCGCCTCGGAGATGCGTGCACCGGTGCCGTAGAGGAACTCCAAGAGAGCACGATCCCGCAACGGGACGGGACCTTCTCCGATGCCCGCCACATCGAGAAGAAGGTTAACTTCCTCGACCGTCAGCCCCTGTGGGAGCCGTTGGGGAATTTTCGGAGGCTGCACATCCGCCGCTGGGTCCGCTGCGGTGAGCCCTTCCTCATATAAGAAACGGTGGAAGGAACGGGCACTCGTCATTGAGCGTGCAACGCTTGCCAGCGCCATCCGCTGAAGCGACTCCGGAAAGGAGGCCACATCCTCACGGGTCACATCCGAGGGTGAACTAATACCACGGGCTTCCAGATGGCTGAGATATTTCCCGAGATCACGGCCATAAGCTGCAAGTGTGTTCACTGACAGCGAGCGTTCCACCATCAGATGGTCGAGATACTGGCGCGCTGCCCGAGCTAGGGGCGTAGAACCGGGGATATTCACGGGTGCGAGGGCCATGGACCAAGTGTAAGCTTCCGGCAGCCATAGGCTTGTCAGTTGGCACGAACGAGCCCTCTGACCTGTACCCTTGGATATGTATGGTCTCGACGATGGCCAGAAGCGCTCCGACGGAGTGGGGCGCTTGCACTGAAACAGAAACTAAGGAGATGCTGCGATGGCGGAGCTCAATTGGACCGATCTCGATCAGCGCGCTGTAGATGTTGGTCGCGCTCTGGCGGCGGATGCCGTGCAGAAGGTCGGCAACGGCCACCCGGGAACTGCAATTTCCCTCTCACCCCTGGCCTATACCCTTTTCCAGAAGGTTATGCGCCATGACCCGGCTGACCCCAACTGGATTGGTCGTGACCGTTTCGTGCTGTCGATCGGTCACTCCTCGCTCACTCTTTACAACCAGCTGTATCTCGCAGGCTACGGCCTGGAGTTGGAGGACATCGCTTCTCTGCGCACCTGGGGTTCCCTCACGCCGGGACACCCGGAGTACGGTCACACCAAGGGCGTTGAGATGACCACCGGACCGCTCGGTCAGGGCCTCGCCTCCGCGGTAGGCATGGCTATGGCTAGCCGCCGTGAACGTGGACTGCTCGATCCCGACACCCCCAATGGCGAGTCCCCCTTCGATCATTTCGTTTACGTGGTGGGCGGCGAAGGCTGCCTCGAAGAGGGCGTCACCTCCGAGGCCTGCTCACTCGCAGGTACCCAGCACCTGGGCAATCTCATCTTCATTTATGACGACAACCGTATCTCGATCGAAGATGACACCGTCATTGCCTTCTCCGAGGACGTCCTCATGCGCTACGCGTCCTACGGCTGGCACACCCAGCATGTGGACTGGACCAATGGTGGCTCAGAGTACGTCGAGGATGTGAACGCTCTCTACGCTGCCATCGAAGCTGCGAAGACCGTCACCGATCGTCCGTCCATCATTAAGCTGTCGACCATCATGGCGTGGCCCTCCCCCACCAAGCAGGGCACCGGCGCCGCCCACGGTGCTGCCCTGGGTGCCGACGAGGTCGCGGGTCTCAAGAAGATTCTCGGACTCGATCCGGAGAAGTCCTTCGACGTTGCCGACGACGTCATTGCTCACACCCGCAAGCAGGCTGCGGATAACGCTGCGGCAGCCCGCGGCGAGTGGGATAAGCAGATCGCCGCATGGCGCGAAGCTAACCCGGAGCGTTCCGCGCTTCTCAACCGCCTCGTTGCCAAGGAACTGCCTGAGGGCTGGGACGATGTTCTCCCCACCTTCGAGGTCGGCAAGTCTATTGCTACCCGCGCCGCCTCCGGTGAGGTGCTCTCGGCGCTTGCCCCGGTGCTGCCGGAGCTGTGGGGCGGTTCCGCCGATCTCGCAGGCTCGAACAACACCACGATGAAGGGCGAGCCATCCTTCCTGCCCGCTGACCGCGTCTCTGAGGACTGGTCGGGCCACGAGTACGGCCGCACCCTCCACTTCGGTATCCGCGAGCACGGCATGGGCGCCATCGTTAACGGCATTGTTCTGCACGGCCTCACCCGTGCCTACGGTGGCACCTTCTTTGTGTTTGCTGATTACATGCGCGGTGCGGTCCGCCTCTCGGCCGTCATGAACATTCCCTCGATTTTCGTGTGGACGCATGATTCCATCGGTGTCGGAGAGGATGGCCCCACCCATCAGCCGATCGAGCACCTGTGGGCGTACCGCGCTATCCCCGGCCTCGATATTGTGCGCCCAGCCGACGCCAACGAGACCTCCGCCGCCTGGAAGGGTATTTTGGAGCGCCGCGATGGTGGTCCAGCAGGTATCATCCTGTCGCGTCAGAACCTCCCGGTTCTTGAGGGAACCAGCGCCGAGGGTGTGGACAAGGGTGGCTACGTGCTATCTGACTCCCCCACCGGCACCGTAGACGTCCAGCTGCTGGCATCCGGTTCCGAGGTTTCCCTCGCCGTTGAGTCCCAGAAGGCTCTCGCGGCCGAAGGGATTGGCGCTCGCGTTATCTCGCTGCCCTGCCTGGAGTGGTTCACCGCTCAGGACGCCGAGTACCGCAACTCGGTAATCCTGCCTGACGTCAAGGCTCGCGTCTCCGTCGAGGCTGGCGCGACCTTCGGCTGGGCCCAGTACGTGGGCGACGCTGGCCGCAGCGTGGGCATTGACCACTACGGCGCGTCTGCCGCCGGTGACAGGCTCTTCAAGGAGTTCGGTTTCACCGTGGATCATGTGGTGGCTGCCGCTAAGGAGTCCATCGCCGCCGCCTGAGGTTATCTCCGATAGACGGTAAGGATGCCGTGTACTTTCTATAGTGCACGGCATCCTTTCTTTTCCACTATATGGCCGTCCTATCACGCGGAACGCGCGTGGTGGAAGACTGGGTCATTGGTCCTTATTCCCATGGCTATACCCAGCCAGACAGATGATGGTGAGACTATGAACAACCCCTTGCGATCAGCCCCCGACTCTCGCCTTCAGCGTATCGCCGGGCCCTGCGGAATCGTACTTTTCGGTATCACGGGTGACTTGGCACAACGTAAGATTCTGCCCGCGCTCTATGACCTCGCGAACCGAGGATTGCTGCCGCCGTCGTTCGCCATCGTCGGTGTGGCGCGCCGCCATATCGAGAACATCGAAGAGGTTGTCGAAGCCTCAATCCGCCGTGGTGCGAAAACCGCCGTCACCTCCACAACACTCAGTCAGCTGTTGTCGGGCCTCCACCTGGTCGAAGGACAGTTCGACGACGACGCCACCTACCAGCTTCTCGCCAACACCCTGGCCGATGTGGATCACGCTCGTGGTACGGGCGGCAACTGGGCGTTCTACCTGTCCATTCCTCCGGCGCTCTTCCCCACCGTGCTCGGCGGGCTCGGACGTGCAGGACTGCAGGCGGGTGAGGAGGACGGTTGGCGCCGCGTCGTCGTCGAAAAGCCGTTCGGTCATGATCTGGAGTCCGCACGCGAACTCAACGCTGTCGTCACCAACGTATTCCCGCCGGATTCGGTATTCCGTATCGACCACTACCTCGGCAAAGAGACGGTGCAGAATCTTCTTGCACTGCGTTTCGCCAACGAGTTGTACGAACCCGTGTGGAACTCGGAGCATGTGGACCACGTGCAGATCACCATGGCCGAGGATATCGGTATCGGATCGCGCGCCGGCTATTACGACGGCATTGGCTCCGCCCGCGACGTTATCCAGAATCATCTTCTTCAGCTGCTCGCCCTCACCGCAATGGAAGAGCCCAATAACTTCTCCGCCGATGCACTACGTATCGAGAAAGAGAAGGTTCTGGAGGCCACCACCTTCTACGGCCCGATCGAGGAATCTGCGGTCCGCGGACAGTACCAGGCGGGCTGGCAGGGCGGCCAGAAGGTGAAGGGCTACAAGGATGAGGACGGCATTCCAGCGGATTCCATCACCGATACCTACGCGGCCATTCGCCTCGGCATCCACACCCGCCGCTGGGAGGGTGTGCCGTTCTACCTACGTGCCGGGAAGCGCCTTGGCCGTCGCGTCTCCGAGATCGCCATCGTCTTTAAATATCCTCCTTTCCTTCCCTTTGACTCGACGGCGGGGCTAGGCCACAACATGTTGGTGGTCCGAGTCCAGCCTCAGGAAGGACTCACCTTTAAGGTGGGTTCGAAGGTTCCTGGATCGTCCATGCGCCTACGCGATGTAACCATGGACTTCGCTTACGGTCACGCCTTCACCGAGTACGCACCGGAGGCCTACGAGAGGCTTATCCTCGACGTGCTTCTGGGCGATCCGCCGCTCTTCCCACAGCAGCGCGAGATTGAACTCTCCTGGAAGCTCATTGACCAAGCCGAGCAGTACTGGGAATCTAGCCCGGAAACCCTCGGTACCTACGCCCCAGGTTCGTGGGGCCCGCAGTGCTCGGACGAGATGCTTGAGCGCGACGGTCGCGTCTGGCGTCGGCCCTGATTTCCTAGGAGAACCCATGATTATTCACATGAACAACACCTCCTCGGCTGCGGTCGGCTTGAGGATGGAAGAATTGCGCGACACCGTCGGTTCGGTGGCCCTTGGTCGCGTGTTGACCCTCGTTATCGTCGCTAAGAACGACGGCGGCGTACGCGACGGCATCAAAGCCGCCGCCGGTGCATCTCGGGCACATCCGTGCCGCATCGTCACCATTGTTCCGGTTGAATCTGACGTGGATCGGTTGGACGCTGAGATTCGTGTGGGTGCTGAGGCTGGCCTCTCCGAGATTGCTATTTTGCGCTGCCAGGGTGAGGCGGGCACCAATCTAGAGACTCTCATTACCCCACTGTTGCTTCCTGACACCCCCATTGTGGTGTGGTGGGTCCAGGATGTGCCGGATAATGCGGCCTCCACCGCAGTTGGTTCGTTGGCTCAGCGTCGCATCACCACGGCACGCTATCTTGGCGATCCCATCAAGACTCTCGTGCGCATGCGCGATTCATATCAGGATGGCGATACTGACCTCGGCTGGGGTGGCATTACGCTGTGGCGCAACCACCTGGCGGCGATGCTCGACGAAGCTCCCTATGAACCGATTCAGCACGCCCGCGTGCACGGCGCACCCACACATCCCTCCACCTACCTCTTGGCTGGCTGGCTGGCCCTTCGCCTCGGAGTGCCGGTGGAGATCGAGTATAACCGTGGCGCGGTGCTCACCCAGGTCAGCCTGTGGCGTCCCTCCGGTGAACTCAAGCTCGTTCGTCCTCTTGGCGAGGAACTAGCAGACATGGTGCGTCCTAAGCGCCAGGTCCAGCGCGTCAATTTGCCTGTGCGCACCATGGAATCGATGCTTATCGAAGAGCTTCGTTCGATGACAGCTGATATAGCCTATGGAGACGTACTGCGGAACGGCCTGGAATTGCTCGACATTCCCGAGTTCAAACGCTAATCGAGTTATCCGTACTGCCATGACGGCACAAAAATCCGCCGCCTCGCATGCTGAGGCGGCGGATTTTTGTATAACAAGATAAAGATCAGCTGGGCGTTTGACGTGCCCAACCAAGCAATAACTACATGAACTTGGTAATAAGTCCCATAAGCACCACAACGGTGACCCACACGAGGGCGACGCCAATGGTAATCCGGTTAAGGTTACGCTCAGCCACACCGGAGGAACGCATTGAGGTAGAGATGCCACCACCGAACATGTCGGAGATACCGCCACCCTTACCCTTGTGCAAAAGGATGGACAGGATAAGCAGTACGCTCGTGATGACGAGCAAGACCTCGCAGATAATGAGGATAACCGACACGCTTCGATTCCTTCCTATGCGCTGATCGATCCAGCACAAACTTCCTACAGTGTACTAAGAACGCGCGGATACCCGAAAATCGAATATCCACGCGTCCTTATGATATGTCTTGCAGAACTACTTCAGGAAGGTGACAATCTTGGCGAACTCGTCAGCCTTGAGGCTGGCGCCGCCAACAAGAGCACCATCAACATCGGGCTTGGACATGAGATCGCGGATGCTATCCGACTTCACGGAGCCGCCGTACTGAATACGCACTGCGTCAGCGACAGCACCGTCGAACAGTTCGCCGATGCGCACGCGGATCGCGCCACAGACTTCCTGAGCGTCATCCGAGCTTGCCACTTCACCGGTGCCGATGGCCCAGATGGGCTCATAGGCGATAACCGACTTGGCAACTTCCTCGCCGGTCAGGCCCGCGAGCATCGCGTCGATCTGTCCGAGGACGAACTCGACGTGGGTGCCCGCCTTACGGATCTCCAGGGCCTCGCCGCAGCAGATGATCGGGGTTAGACCCGCATCCAGTGCCTTCTTGGCCTTGGCGCCGATGAGCTCGTTGGTCTCACCGTGGTACTCGCGACGCTCGGAATGACCGACGACGACGTGGGACACGCCCAGCTTGGTCAGCATGCCGGTGGAAATTTCACCGGTGTAAGCGCCCTCGTCGTGGGTGGACACATCCTGTGCACCGTAACCAATGGACAGCTCATCGGCTTCGACGACGGTCTGCACTGTGCGGAGATCAGTGAACGGAGGAACGACGACGACCTCGGTGGCCGAGTAGTCGTGGCCCAGGTCCTTGAGGGTGAGCGCGAGCTTCTGCACCAGGTGATTTGCCTCGAGGTGATCGAGGTTCATCTTCCAGTTGCCCGCAATGATCGGGGTACGTGCCATGAATCAGTCCTCCAGAACTGCGATACCGGGCAGAACCTTGCCCTCGAGGTATTCGAGGGAAGCGCCGCCACCAGTGGAAATGTGAGAGAACTTCGACTCGTCGAAGCCCAGGTTGCGAACAGCAGCAGCGGAATCGCCGCCGCCAACGATCGAGAAGCCCTCGCCATCCTGCAGCGCCTGCGCAACTGCCTTGGTGCCGGCTGAGAAAGCCTCGAACTCGAAGACGCCCATGGGGCCGTTCCAGACGATGGTCTTGGAAGAAGCAATCGCGTCAGCGAAGAGCTTGCCCGTCTCAGGGCCGATGTCGAGACCCATCTGGTCTGCCGGGATATTGTCCGAGGAAACAACCGTGGCCGGAGCATCGGCGGCGAACTCGGGAGCCACAACGGTATCGACAGGCAGAAGAATCTCCACACCCTTGTCAGCGGCCTTCGTCAGATACTCGGCGGCGGTATCAACCTGGTCGGCTTCAAGAAGCGACGTGCCGATTTCCTTGCCCTGCGCCTTGAGGAAGGTGTAGGCCATGCCACCGCCGATGATGAGACGATCGGCAACCTCGATGAGGTTGTTGATGACGCCGAGCTTGTCCGAGACCTTGGCGCCACCAAGCACCACGGTGTAGGGACGCTCAGGATTCTTGGTAGCGCGCGACAGGGAGTCAATCTCCTTGAAGACGAGCTCGCCGGCTGCCGAAGGCAGAATCTTGGCGATATCGTACACCGAAGCCTGCTTGCGGTGCACAACACCGAAGCCGTCGGATACGAAGACGTCAGCAAGTGCCGCGTACTCCTTAGCGAGCTCTTCACGCTCGGCGTCTACCTTGGAGGTCTCGCGAGCATCAAAACGAACGTTTTCGAGCAGGACAACCTCGCCATCGGCAAGAGCCGCGACCTTAGCCTTGGCATCCTCACCAACGGTGTCAGTGGCGAGCACGACATCCTTGCCGAGTAGTTCAGAGAGACGGCCGACGACGGCGTCGAGCGAGAACTTGGGGTTCACTTCGCCCTTCGGACGGCCGAGGTGAGCGGAGACGACGACGCGCGCACCGGCGTCGACGAGGCGCTTGAGGGTGGGGAGGGCGGCGCGGATACGGCCGTCATCCGTGATGTTGCGGTCTGCGTCCAACGGGACGTTGAAGTCCGAGCGAACGAAAACCGTCTTGCCGGCGAGATCGCCGAGGGAATCAATGGTCCTCATTGACATTCCTTTCTTCAAAGCAGATGCCCGTACGCGCACAGTGCGGGTACGGGCATCTGACTAGCTCATTAGGCTCAGAGCTTGGAAGCAACCAGCGAGGTCAGCTCAACCAGACGGTTGGAGTAGCCCCACTCGTTGTCGTACCAGGAGAGAACCTTCACCAGGTTGCCAATGACCTTGGTCTCGTTGGCATCGAAGATGGAGGAGTGAGCGTCGCCGACGATGTCGGTGGAGACGATCGGATCCTCGGTGTACTTGAGAACACCCTTGAGCGGACCCTCAGCAGCTTCCTTGACGGCAGCCTTGATGGCGTCGACGGAAACTTCGTTGGTCGCCTGGAAGGTGAGGTCAGTCAGGGAGCCGGTCGGGGTGGGAACGCGAACGGCGAGGCCGTCGAACTTGCCCTTGAGCTCCGGCAGGACCAGAGCAACAGCCTGAGCGGCGCCGGTCTTGGTGGGGATCATGTTGAGAGCAGCGGCGCGTGCGCGACGAAGATCGCTGTGGGGGGCGTCCTGCAGACGCTGATCACCGGTGTAAGCGTGGATCGTGGTCATGATGCCGCGCTCAATGCCGAAGTTATCGTTCAGGACCTTGGCCAGCGGAGCAAGGCAGTTAGTGGTGCAGGATGCGTTCGAGATGATGTTGTGCTTCTCGTTGTCGTAATCCTTGTCATTCACACCAATAACGAAGGTGCCATCCTCGTTCTTCGCCGGAGCGGAGATGATGACCTTCTTGGCGCCACCGTCAATGTGGGCCTTGGCCTTGGTTGCATCGACGAAGAAGCCGGTGGACTCGACGACGATATCGACACCGAGATCGCCCCAAGGAAGATCAGCAGGGTTGCGCTCAGCGAGAACCTTGATTTCCTTGCCATCAACGATGACGGCGCCCTCTGCTGCCTCGACGGTGCCGGGGAAGCGGCCCATGATCGAATCGTACTTCAGCAGGTGAGCAAGAGTCTTGGTGTCGGTGAGGTCGTTGACGGCCACAACATCCAGGTCGGCGCCCTGCTCCTTGAGAGCGCGGAAGAAGTTGCGTCCGATGCGGCCGAAGCCGTTAATGCCAACGCGAATAGTCACTCTATTCCTCCTAGTGTGCATGCACACGCTTGATTCCACAGACGCCTGAAGCGCCCGTCCGTGCCGAACAGGAGTGTTCGGTCATCGCTGTCCAGTTTAGCGTTTGATCGCGCACCGTGTAGGACTAGAGGTCCCGATTGTTTGAGCTATCTCACACCATGGGACAATCACTTGTAAGGGTGTCCAAACGTCACGGAAACAGTACGTGAAATATCGGCATAAAAACGCGAATTTACGCCCAGTGACGTGGGAAAAGACAACGCTGTAATTCTGTGTCAATAAACCGGGCTGAGTGTTCACGCTAAGCGATCAGCGGCGAAACAAGGGCAACTGCACCGATCTGACGGGCCGTTAACCTCGATTGAGGCTGCGTTCGAGTGCGGCGACAGCGTCGAGAGTGTTGGGAATTCCAAGTTCGGCCGCGCGCTTGTCCGCCATTGTATTGAGGCGACGCAAACGCCCCGCCACGGCGTCCTTAGTTGCTGGAGGAGTGAGCCGCTCCCCCAGAAGGTTCAACGAGTCCTCGGGGTACTTCATGCGGAACTCGCCCGCTTCACGCAAGTTATCCGGTACCTGGTCACCAAGGATCTCAAAGGCACGCTTGACTCGGATGACAGCGACGACGGCGGCGTCGGCTGAACGACGCATGTTGGCATCGTCGAAGTTGGCGAGGCGATTCGCCGAGCCATGCACTTCGCGTTCTACCCGCAGTTCTTCCCAGCGCAGCACCGTGTCATTTGCCCCCATGCGAGCGAGCATCTCGGCAATCGCATCACCCTCGCGAATATCAACGCGGTGGGCACCGCGGGACTCACGGGCACGGTAAGGAATTTCGAGGCGCCGTGCTAACCCACCTAGCGCGTACGCCGATTCCAGGCTGGGGCACACCACTTCCAACGATGCGTTGCGCCCCGGTTCCATCAACGATCCCCGCGCCAGGAACGCCCCACGCCAGGCGGCTGCAGCGTCCGCTTTTGATCCGCCGACAATCGACGGAGGGAGGCCACGAACAGGCCGACCATAAGAGTCAAGAAGGCCCAGGCGACGAGCAATCCGTTCGCCATCGCGCGCCACCCGGACAACATAATGATTGCCCTGGCGCATCGACGTCGACACAGCAAGAATCTCCGCCTCGACATTAAACAGTTGCTTAACTAGCTCCCAGAGATGGCGGGCGCTGGCCGCGTGAGTTAACTCCGCCTGAATCGAGACCCTGCCCGAGTTGATGTGCAACCCTCCGCCAAAACGAAACATCGCGCACGCTTCCGCCCCCGCATTGGAGACAATCCGTGGGAGGACCGTGGCGAGTTCGTCTTTTGCGAACTGAGTGAGGGCAGGCATACCGAAAGGCTTCTCTCTAGTGGACGACGTTGGCACCACACGACGATCGCAGCCTCAAACCCTTTCGACGTTATACCCCGTCGAAAGCGTCACGGTAGGCTGCGGCCAGACGCAAAGGATCATGGCGCGCGGTGCCGTCGTTCATTCTAACGTTCCGAACGAGAAGTCGCGCACCGCACTCATGGGCCGCACGCTCTATTGACAAGCGGTCATCAATCACCTGGGGGTCGGCAAGAATCACATCGAGCCTCAGGTCCGGAGCGTGAGCATGGAAGGAACGAATATGGTCGGCAACCGAGAGTCCCCGAGTCTCTTTCTCGGCGAGCAGATTCAGTGAAAGAATTTTCTTGGCGCCGGTCGTGCACAACGAACGATACAAATCCGGGACCAGCAGATGCGGAATGATCGAGGTGTACCACGAACCCGGGCCAAAGATCACAAAGTCCGCTGACTCGATCGCCTCCAATGCCTCCGGCTGGGCCGGCGGATCCTGCGGAAGCAACCTGAGCTGGTCCACGTGACCGGTGGTGGTAGCAACAGCCACCTGACCACGTACTACCTCATGCTGGCCCTCACACGTCACCTCCGCCTCGATCTCCAGCGGCATGGAGGACATCGGAAGCACGCGCCCCTTGATCTTCAGGAGCTGGCCCACCCATTCGAGAGCGGGCACACTGCCGCCCAGCTGCTCCCACAGCGACACAATGAGAAGGTTACCTAGCGCGTGCCCGTTGAGAGGGCCATCCGACTGGAAACGATGCTGTAACACGTTGCGCCAGGTCTGCCCCCATTCGGAATCCGAGCAGAGAGCCGAAAGTGCCATGCGAAGGTCACCTGGAGGAAGAACACCAAACTCTTCACGAAGGCGACCGGAGGATCCGCCGTCGTCGGCAACAGTGACAACAGCGGTGATATTTGAGGTGAGGTGACGCAATGCCGAAAGGCTAGCGTACAGGCCGTGTCCGCCTCCCAGAGCGGTAACCAAAGGCCCGCCGGGGCCGCTGCCAACCGTCATTATTCCCTCCCCAGGTCGCGGTGAAGGGTACGGACAGCAACACCACGATTCCGCAGGTGTTCCGACACAGCTTCGGCGATGGCCACTGAACGATGCTTACCGCCGGTGCAACCAATGGCAATGGTGACGAAGGGCTTGAGCTCGTGCGCGTAGCCCCCCAGGATTCCCTCCATGAGGTTGGCGTACTGCTGAACAAACTGCGTGGCGCCGTCCTGTGCGAGAACATAATCTGCCACCGGCTTGTCGTGGCCCGTGAGATGGCGCAACTCGGTCACCCAGTATGGGTTGGGAAGAAAACGCACGTCGGCGACGTTGTCCGCATCCATCGGCAGGCCGTACTTAAATCCGAACGACATGACCGTCACACGAAGTTCCGCGGGGCCCTCCTCAGCGATGAGTGAGCGGATCTTGCGCGAGAGGTCATGCACGGACAGACGCGAGGTGTCGATAAGAATGTCAGCGCGATCTCGCAGGTTGACGAGCTGCAGCCTCTCCTCGTGAATGCCATCGAGAAGGCGGCCATTACCCTGGAGAGGATGCGGACGACGCACAGACTCGTAGCGCTTGACGAGTTCTTCATCATCACAGTCAAGGAAAAGAATCCGATACGCCAGTCCACCCTCGCGCAACTGATCCAACGTCACTGTTAGTTCGGAGAACTCACGGGAACGCACGTCGACGACGACGGCGAGGCGACGCACTCCTCCTTCAGGCGTGAGTAATCCTGCCAAGGCGCGAAGTAATCGGGGAGGAAGATTATCAACGACATACCAATCGAGGTCTTCGAGGGTGGCCGCCGCCCGCGAACGCCCCGCTCCGGACATACCGGTAATAATGAGTAACTCGGGGGGATCGGTGTGGGGCAACGTAGCGTCATTATCCTGTTGCGGGATGCCGATCGGGAACGAGGCGGTGTCATTGATATCGCTCATGCTATCCATCTTGCCACAGACGTGGCCGATGTCACGCACACTTACCCTATCTACCGGCAGGTATGTTCCAGACACATGCCTAACAGCTCGACTCTGGTTTAGTCGCTACTCTCCGCGTCCATGGGCGACTCGACAGTAGGAGGAACCGCGGGAGACACCGAATCACCAGACTCATCCGGCGCGGGCATGAGCGCCTGCGCGATGGTCGCGGCAAGTCGCGGTCCAATGCCCTTAACAGCCTGCAACTCTTCCACATTGGCCGCTCGAATCTTGGCCACCGAGCCAAAAGCCTTGAGCAGTTCCTTCTGTTTAGCTGGACCGAGGCCGGGAATATCGTCAAGGGCTGAGCGCGTCATGGCCTTGCCACGCTTCTTGCGATGGAAGGTGATGGCGAAACGATGTGATTCATCGCGTAATTGCTGGAGCAAACGCAGTGCCGGGGAGGTACGCGGGAAGATCACAGGAAAATCATCCCCGGGAATCCACACCTCTTCAAGACGCTTGGCAAGACCCACCACCTGGACCTCGGCGCCAAGCTCATCCACCACCCGTTGAGCAGCGTTCACTTGTGGAAGGCCACCATCTACCACCAGTAAATCTGGACGGTAGGCGAAACGTCGAGGCCTCCCCTGCACGTCGCCGGACCCGCTCAACTCTTCTTCCGCAGCCTCGTCCTCGGCAGCGCCGGCGTCGTCACCTGCGGCACCCGCAACCAAACGAGCAAGGCGGCGGCGCAGCACCTCGTCCATCGCCGCGGTGTCGTCAGGTACGCCTTTACCTTCGGGGCCACGCACGATGAAATGGCGATAGTCCGCCTTCTTCGACAGCCCGTCCTCGAATACCACCATGGAGGCCACCTGATGCTGCCCCTGGGTATGGGAAATGTCGTAACACTCGATGCGCAGTGGTGCTCGCTCCAAGCCGAGCCCCTCCCGCAGTTCCTCCAGCGCCTGAGACCGCACGGTGATATCGGCCGCACGAGCGAGCTTGTGGCGCTGCAATGCCTGCACCGCATTCTCGTGCACTGTTTCAGCTAGTTTCGCCTTGTTGCCACGCTGTGGGACCTTGAGCCGCACAGGCCGGTCACCGCGGCGGCTGCGCAGCCACTCTTCGATTCCTGACTGATCGTCAGGGAGGCTAGGTACCCAGATTTCCGCAGGAATAGCTCCCACGGGGGTGTGTTTGCGGTCGTCGATACTTGTGGAGTCGGCACGCACGCTGGGTATTTCGTCGTACTCGGGGTCACCGTAGACCTGGAGCATCAGTTCCCCTACAATCTCCGCAGCGCTGAGACCTCCAATTTCCTCTGAGACCCAGCCACGCTGACCGCGGATACGCCCTCCTCGCACGAAGAACACCTGCACCGAGGCCTCTAGTTCGTCGTATTCCAGGCCAAAGATATCGGCGTCGAGGTTCTGCTCGAACACCACGACATTGCGTTCGCTCGCCGCCTCCAATGCCTGCACCTGATCGCGTAGCCGGGCAGCGCGTTCAAAGTTTTCTTCTGCGGCGGCGGCCATCATCTCCTTCTTGCGCTGGTTGATGACCTTCGAGGTGTCGCCGTCCATAAAATCGGTGAGTCCAAGTGCGATCTCGCGGTGTTCCGCGGCGCTGACCCTTCCCACACACGGCGCACTACAGCGTCCGATATAGCCGTAGAGGCATGGCCTGCCCGCTCGTTCAGCCTGGTTGAACTGACCTTTGGTGCACGAGCGCATGGGGAAGGCTGTCAGTAACTCGTCAAGAGTTTCGCGAATGGCCCAAACCTTCGTATACGGCCCGAAGTAACGAACGCCAGATTTGTGCTTCTGCCGTGTAATCCAAACCCGTGGAAACTCCTCGGAGAGGGACACGGCCAGGTAAGGATATGACTTGTTATCCCGAAACACCACGTTGAAGCGCGGCTCAAATTCCTTGATCCACGAATACTCCAGGGTGAGGGCTTCCACCTCGGAACCAACAATCACCCATTCAACGCGGCTCGCGGTGTGCACCATCTGCCGAATACGCGGAGAAAGCGAATATTCGTCCTGAAAGTAGTTCGATAGGCGGGCGCGCAGGCTCTTTGCTTTGCCCACATACAGAACGCGCCCTTCCAGGTCGCGGAAACGATACACGCCCGGCCGGGTGGGAATCGTTCCCGGCGCGGGACGGTAACTTGCCGGATCCGCCATGGTTATACCTGGAGTAGTGGCTTAAGGAACTGACCGGTGAAGGACTCCTCAACCTTGGACACATCTTCCGGTGTGCCCTCGGCAATAACCATGCCTCCCCCGGCGCCGCCCTCGGGACCCATGTCAATAATCCAGTCAGCAGACTTGATGATGTCGAGGTTGTGTTCAATCACAATGACAGTATTACCCTTGTCCGCCAGTGATTGCAGTACTTGGAGTAGCTTACGTACATCTTCGAAGTGAAGGCCGGTAGTGGGCTCGTCAAGGATGTAGACGGTGCGCCCGGACGAGCGACGGTGCAACTCAGACGCCAACTTGACGCGCTGCGCCTCACCACCCGACAGCGTGGTTGCCGACTGCCCAAGGTGGACGTAACCAAGTCCCACGGACTCTAGTGTGGAGAGATAGCGGGTAATCGATTGGATCGGCTCGAAGAAATCACGCGCCTCATGGATCGTCATATTAAGAACATCGGAGACCGACTTGTCTCGGTACTTCACCTCGAGGGTCTCACGGTTGTAGCGGGCGCCTTCACACACCTCGCACGGAACGTACACATCCGGAAGGAAGTTCATTTCAATCTTGATAGTGCCGTCGCCTTTGCAGGCCTCGCACCGTCCACCCTTGACGTTAAAGGAGAAACGACCGGGGCCGTAGCCGCGCATCTTCGCCTCTTGCGTCTGAGCGAAAAGCGTCCGAATCTTATCCCACACACCGGTATAGGTGGCGGGGTTGGAACGCGGAGTCCGCCCGATGGGTGACTGATCGACGTGCACCACCTTGTCAAGATCCTCAATGCCCGTCACCGACTTATGACGCCCAGGAACGCTATGTGCTCCGTTGAGCTGATTGGCGAGAGACTGGTAGAGGATCTGGTTAACCAGCGTGGACTTGCCCGATCCGGACACACCCGTCACGGCCACCATGCAAGAAAGTGGGAACTTCACGGAAATTCCACGCAAGTTATTCTCACGGGCACCGCTGACAACAATTTGGCGTTTCTTATCAATGGAACGGCGTTCCGGCGGAACCGCGATGCGACGCTTGCCGGAAAGATACTGCCCTGTCACCGAGCGCTCGTTGTCCAGGATTCCCGCCACGGGACCGGAATACACCACTTCCCCGCCAAGTTCGCCCGCGCCAGGCCCGATGTCCACCAGCCAGTCCGCTGTGCGGATGGTGTCCTCATCGTGCTCGACCACGATGAGCGTGTTACCGAGATCGCGTAGTTTTGTCAGTGTGGCGATGAGGCGTGCATTATCGCGCTGGTGCAGACCAATCGACGGCTCATCCAGCACATACAGCACACCCACCAGGCCGGAGCCAATTTGGGTGGCGAGCCGGATGCGCTGCGCTTCACCGCCCGAGAGGGTTGCGGCACCGCGTGCGAGGCTAAGGTAGGTGAGGCCAACATCCACGAGGAAGCCCAGACGCATCTGCACTTCCTTGAGGACCGCGGCAGCGATTGCTGCCTGACGCGATGTGAGAGTCAGGCTGTCCAGGAAGACCTTGGCATCCTGAATTGACAGTTGGCAGACGTCATTAATGTTCTTACCGTTAAGCCGCACCGCTAGTACCTCGGGGCGTAGGCGCGCACCGCCACACGCCGGGCATGCGATCTGGCGCATGTATCCCTCGTATCGCTCGCGCGACCAGGAGGATTCCGTCTCGTCGTGTTTGCGCATGACGTAGTGAATGACACCTTCGAACCCGGTGGCGTAGAGCCGCTCCTTGCCCCAACGGTTGCGATAGGTGACCTGCACCTTGTAGTCCTTACCGCGCAGAATCACCTCGCGGACCTTGGCGGGGAGTTTCTTCCATGGCGTGTCAACGTCAAAATCTAGTTCGCCACCGAGCGCCTCCAGCTGACGCGTAAAGAAGTCCTGATGGCCCGTCCATGGGGCAATCGCCCCTTCGCGCAACGTCAACGAATCGTCCGGTATGACGAGGTCCGGATCTACTTCGAGGCGCGACCCGATGCCGTCACAATCCGGGCATGCTCCATACGGGGCATTGAAGGAGAAGGTACGCGGTTCAATTTCTTCGAGTGCAAGCGGATGGTTGTTCGGGCAGGCGCGTTTCTCCGAGTATCGCCGCTGCCGCCCAGGATCATCCTCATCCACGTCGACCAGTTCGACGACGACGATGCCATCGGCCAGCCGCAGCGCGGTTTCGATGGAGTCCGTCAGTCGGGTTCGCATCCCCTCGCGGGCCACCAGGCGATCGACGACGACGTCGATATCGTGCCGCAGTTTCTTCTCCAACTTGGGCGGATCGTCAAGTCGCACCGTCTCGCCGTCAACCCGCGCGCGGGTGTAACCGGCAGCTGCCAGCTCCTCAAAGACCTCCTGATACTCGCCTTTACGTCCACGGAGCACGGGAGCGAGGATCTGAAAACGCGTGCCTTCGTCCAGTCTCTCAACGCTGTCAACGATTTGCTGGGCACTCTGCGCTTGAATGGGTTCGCCACAAATCGGGCAGAATTGCTCGCCCGCACGGGCAAAGAGTAAACGAAGGTAGTCGTAAACCTCGGTCACTGTACCGACCGTTGAGCGCGGGTTGCGGTTCGTCGACTTCTGATCGATCGACACCGCCGGAGACAGTCCCTCGATAAAATCGACGTCCGGCTTGTCCATCTGCCCCAGGAACTGGCGAGCGTAGGAGCTCAACGACTCGACATAGCGGCGCTGCCCTTCCGCGAAGATGGTGTCAAAAGCAAGCGAAGATTTCCCCGAGCCGGATAGCCCGGTGAAGACAATCATTTCTTCGCGCGGAAGATCTAGCGAGACATCGCGGAGGTTGTGCTCACGGGCACCCTGCACATGGATACGGTCACTCACTCGGTCCATCATACTCAATTAGAATAGAATTTCGAATAGCCGAGAGTGTGCCCCTCACCCTAGATCGCCCTCCGCTGAACCGTCAGCGGTTTCGGCGGTAGGTCGTGGCCTTACCCCTTACTTGCGGAAACGGTATCCGGTGCCCCGAACCGTCTCAATGCGGTCCTCCCCTATTTTGTTCCGCAGGTACCGAATGTAAACATTGACCACGTTGGTGCCCGGGTCAAAGTCGAGGCCCCACACTTCGCGCAGCAACTGTTCGCGGGTGAGGACCTGGTCCGGGTGCCGCATAAGGTACTCCGCTAATGTAAATTCGCGCGATGTGAGATCAATCCACCGCGCATTCACCGCAATCCGGCGCGTCAGCAGGTTAAGCGTCACATTTCCCACGGAGATCTCAGAAGGCCCCTCGTTCGCCTCATCATGGCGCAGTCGGAGCCAAATGCGTGCGAGAAGTTCGTCGAAGGCAAAGGGTTTGCGCAGGTAGTCATCCGCGCCTCCCTTGAGCCCGGCAACTGTATCCGCAACAGAATCGCGAGCCGACAAAATAATCACCGGGAGAGTGATGCCAATCCTGCGCAGTTCGGAGAGCACCACCATTCCGTCGCGTTGGGGAAGTCCAAGATCAAGGATGAGAAGGTCATAGTCTCCGGAAATAGCCTCCGCGAGAGCGGCGTTGCCGTCACCCACGGTTCGTACCGAGAATCCTTCGCCGATCAACCTACGTTCAATAAGCTGCGAGATCCGTTCCTCATCTTCGGCCACCAAGATACGATTCATGACGTCCTTACCTCGCTACTGGGTTCATCGCTCACCACATGGTGGCGCCCATGACCATCGCTCACACCAGCAGCGAGCTCCAGACTACCTGCATCGTCAAGATCTGCGTCGAGCACCTCAATCGGCAGAGAGATAACGAACGAGGCTCCTCCCATGGGAGAATCACCCACCCGCACTGTTCCCCCGTGAGCAACTGCAATCGACCGCACGATGGATAGTCCCAGACCACTCGACAACCCATCACGGCGACCACCATAAAAACGTGTAAAAATATGATCGACCTGCTCGGGCGGAACACCTTCCCCGCCATCCGCCACAACAAGTTCAACGTAGCGACCGTCATCCGAACACCGCGAGCAGATCCATATCCGATCGCTCTCCTCCGTGGCAACCACAGCATTGGCTGTAAGCTGCATGAGAGCTTGCGTGAGTCGTTGGCCATCCGCGGTGATGGTGCCGTTGAGAAGTTCCGGGACATCCCACTTTCGCGACGCAAGGAACTGCGCTTTCGCAGCCACTCCGAGGATGAGATCGGCGAGATCGACTCGCTCAAGAGAGAGAAAGTTGGGTTGTTGTGACCGCGCTAGGAAAAGCAGATCGTCGATCAGTCGATTCATCCGATCAATCTCGTCAAGCAAAAGAAACCGTTCATGTTCGTTCAGTCGACCACCGGACAACTCAAGGTTTCCGCGAATGACGGTGAGCGGGGTGCGGAGTTCGTGCGCGGCATCGTCGAGGAATTGACGTTGTGTGGAGAACGCTTCCTCAAGGCGGTCGAGCATTCGGTTAAAATTCTCAGCAAGGAGAGCAATATCGTCTGCGGCCCCGTTTTCCAGAATAATCCGCCTGCTCAGGTCCCCCGAGTCAATCTCCTGTGCTGTCTCTAGCACATGACGCATCGGCTTAACGAGCCGAGCTGTAACAATCCAGGAAACAAGTGACGCAAGGATGAGCGCCAGGAGCGAGATAAGCCCGATACTTCGCACGTTTTCCGCGGTCTCGTCAATGTCAGGTTGCATGTGTTCGACAACGACGAGAGCGTTACCTTGAGCCTCTGCTCCACCTGTCACGGGCATGATGGCGTAAGCAACGAGGCCTTCTTGTGTCGTGGTGGTCCCGGATATTGGCTCTGTTGCTGTTGCAGCCCGGCGTACGAACTCCGGATCACGATCAAGCCGGAGAACGGCTGGGCCTCGCGTCCGCTCTCCCGGCTGGCCGTCCACCACGGTAAATAGCAGTTCCTGATTGCTAGTCACCGCGGTGGCGAGGTATTGCGTGAGAAGGCTCGATGCACTGGTAAACGGTTCTCCCGTGGTGGGATCAAGCGCCTGGAGACTGAAAGATCGGAAGGCTGAGAGTTCACGCTCAATATTGTCCTCAATCGACTCTCGGCTCTCCGTCATGAGCAAGTTCGCCGTCACCGCCAGCGATCCCACTAACGCAATCGTCATGAGAAGAATGAACCATGAAAGCATTCGTGCACGGGTACTCCGGCGAAACAGGCGAAAGCGATGGTGTCCACGCCGCGCCTTGTCAGTCGTCGTCGTACTCGTCATCGTCTACCTCGTCATCATCATCTTCGTCCTCGTCGTCATCGTAGTAGTCGTAGTAATCGTCGTCGTCATCATCACCGGCGGGCGCAATGGTCGGATAGGAGATCTCGGCCGCGCCAGGACCAACATAGACGGGTTCTTCCACGACTGGTTCCACAGGAATGGGATCTGGTTCAGGTTCCGATGACGATGGGGAAGCCGACGGCGTCGTCGGCGAAGGAGGTGGGGACGCAGATGGAGATAGGCTAGGAGGGGCAGTTGCTGTAGGAAGAACCACCGGGTCACCCAATGTTGGTTGTACAGAGCCCTCTCCACCGCACGCTGCCAGAGTGAAGCTGACAACCACAAGGGAACAACAACGCGCGAGAACCCGCGGGTATTCTAGGGCGTTCACAGTCGTTGAGCCTCCTGAACAAGGTGGGGTGCTAATTGCCGCCAGGCGGGTCGAAAAGAGTAGATGCAGGCAAGTCTAACCAGAGTCGCACGCGCATAAGCCACGCTATTAATCGCATGGGTCCGCTCGCTGACCTGTCCAATAAGTTCACGCACAGCCGCTGCCTGGCGCGCATCCCACAGCCCCTGCAGCTCGCGCAGTATGGCGTGCGCCCAGAGATTTCCCAGATCAATGGACGGGTCACCCGATGAGACGGTATCAAGATCGATGAGGCCCGGTCCTTCAGCCGAGTCCCACAGCAGCTGTTTGTCGTGCAGATCGCGGTGAATAATTGTCACCTGTGTGGGCTCGGGTAGTGTCGCTAATTCACTGATGACCTCATTGATGCCGTTGCGCATCCAGGGCATCTCATGATCATCGAGCATCACTACTTTACTCGCCCATGAGGAGAGGATCACCGCTTCCCGCATGGCATCATGCCGAGGCGCGTCACCGGGGTCTGCAAAAATCGCGTCCTCCCAGGCCTGTAGTATGTCCTCCCAGGCCAACGACCATTCGTCGAAGCTCCATGACCCGCCTGTGTGAAGGCTCCGCCCTGCAACGGGTGAAAATGTCACGGTTGAGCTGTCGTGATCCAGTACGGCAGGGGTTCGAAAAGTTGCGGCAAACGGCTCGGAACGAGCGACTCCAAGCAGTACCGCGGAGCTACGGCCGGGACGTACCACTTTAACGAAACTCCCCTGCCGTGCCCGCACCACTGCTCTTTTTCCCGGTCGATGTGATACGAGGACGCCGTCGGTCCGTTGCACCACGTCGCCCAAACATGGGAGACGCGGATCGACATATTCCTCGCATACATCGAAGGCTTGTCCATCCCAAAAAGCACCCCGAATTTGCCCGTTGTGCCTCAGTTCGGTCGGAAATCCCACCTTCTCGCGAGGCCACACGCGCGAAACCTGCCACTCATGGTCGTCAACAACCACCGTCTCCGGTATCGCCTTCATTGTGTTGTCCTCTCGCCGAGCGCCTGCTCGGCCATAGATAGTCGTTGTTCGATCTCTCGTGGCCAGTCGGGAAGCCAGCGCCGGAATGGCTCCAACGCTCCGGCTAGGAGCGCGCGGGAAATCCATGGGGCAAGCTCGGGAATCTCCTTCACCGTGGCATAACCATCAAGGAATGCCGTCTCCAGTTCCGGAGCTCGCAGCAAACGGCAGGAGGCACACCACGTTCCCAGATCTTCATTCGGCGATCCGAGCCGGGCACGATCAAGATCGATAATGCGAATCTGTGAACCGTCAGTCAGAATCTGATCGGGGGACAGATCGCCATGAATAGGAACCGTGCCCGCCTCCACAACACTCTCACGCAGACGAGCTGCGACGGCGTCGAGTCGCTCACGAAGGTCGGGGAGTAACACGGCGACGACGGCGACCTCGCGCGGCGCCTCATGACGGAGCACACTGGTCGCGGCTATCGGTTGCTTCAACTCATTGGATCTGTGCACGAGAGCGATGGCACGACCACAGGCATACGCCGCATTATTCTCGCGGAGAGTGACGAGATCGCCCGCTCCCCAGTAGGGTGTGATCGCCGCCGTCTTCTTGTGTCCCCACCACGTATGGTTGAGAACCGGTGCGCCACTCCTAGCCCACTGTTGCTCTGCATGCAGCAGCCGGTCCAGACCGTTCGGGGCAATTCTCATCATGGCGTCTCCGCCCGGTATACCGTTTCCGCGAACACGAAGCACAAGCCGCCTACTAGGGTTGTACCGAACGACGTCGACGCGTGCAGCGTCATTTATCCGCTTGCGTGCACGTGCCAGTGGCCGGGCGAGCCGCGGATCAGTGTCAATACTTCCACTCAGTACATAGGATGTGGTGTGGCGATGTAGAACCACATCACTTGCTCCTCGCGCGGCTCGGCGCAGGATACCCTCGACCTTGTCCTCGCTCGTGAGGAGAGCGAGCCATCCTCGATTTTCCGGCGTAGACCATCCAGCAACAAGACTCCGGCCAGGCTTGACGCGCAGCCGGTCAATGACCGAGGCGGGGCCTACGAGGGTGTCGCGGCAGTGAGAATCAAGAATATTCTCCGCCCCGTCGATACCCACGTAATCAAGGACGGCACTCATGCGTCCACCTCGGTTCGCTGAGAGTCTATCCACCTGGCAAAGCGGGAATCCTGGTGAGCCATGAGCTCAGCGGGACTTCCCTCTTCAACAATTCGACCGCCGTCCAGCCAGACAATACGATCCAGGCCTTCAATCATGGTGAGATCGTGCGTAATGGAGAACGTCGTGCGACCGCGCGTCAGCTCCTCAAGCGAACGAGCAACAGTTGCTTTCGATTCCGGATCAAGGCCGGTGGTCGCCTCATCAAGAATGACAACGGGGGCATCCCTAA
Source organism: Actinomycetaceae bacterium (assembly GCA_039812645.1). Classification (GTDB taxonomy): domain Bacteria; phylum Actinomycetota; class Actinomycetes; order Actinomycetales; family Actinomycetaceae; genus Ancrocorticia. The sequence continues at coordinate 56,787 of JBDIAV010000002.1, read as the reverse complement.
TGATGGCCCGCGCAATAGCAAGCCGCTGCCGTTGGCCACCCGAGAGAGTATCTCCGCGCTGGCCAAGCACGGTGTCATATCCCTCGGGGAGTTCCATGATGAAGTCGTGGGCGCCAGCTCGGTGGGCCGCCGCCTCGACGTCGTCGTCGCTCGCCGCGAGACGTCCATAGCGGATGTTCTCTCGGACCGAAGCAGCAAACAACACTGATTCCTGAAGTAGCACACTGACGTTCTGGCGCAGACTTTCCTGGGTGGCGTCCGAGACGGGGGTGTCGTCGATAAGGACGCGACCGCGGTCGGGGTCCGACAGACGCAATATGTAGGAGATGAGAGTTGATTTTCCCGCGCCGGACGCGCCAAGAACACCCACATGCTGTCCGGCGGGCACATGAAGTTTGAGATGGTTAAAGAGCGGCCTGCCGTAGCCGTCGTTGCTGGTGATGTTCTCAAAGGTGACGCCACCGCGTACACCGCTCAGCGGTGTGGCGGTGGGTTTATCCGCAATCTCCACCGGCTCATCAAGTAGGTCCGCGATACGTTCACCCGAGGCACTCGCGCGAGCAATACGCCCGGTGTATTTCGCCAGGTCACGCAGTGGGCGTGTCGCAATCTTCAAATACTGGAGGAAAAGCACTAGGTCTCCCGGCGTCATATATCCACGCAGCACCTGCCAGCTACCACACAACAAAACGATGGCCTGCGAAATGCCCACCAGCACGTCCGTTGAGCGTTCCAGGCCCGCGGCGAGGCGGCGGGCCTTGACACCCGCCTTCATCGCCTTGGCATTGCCATCCGTAAACTCTTGAGCGACCGTGTGTTCCAGACCGTAAGACTTGACCACGCGGATCGCCGCAAGTGCCTCCGCAGCCGACGAAACAAGCGTGCCCTCGCCCCGGCGGGTCTGGCGAGAAGCATGCGTAATCTTCGGGGAGGCAACCAAGGAGATAACGCCATAAATAATGGCAGCAACACCGATAATGAGGCTGAGCAGCGGGTTCATCCAGATGAGGACGATCATCAGCACGCCGACGGTGACCAGGTTTCCCACTAGGGGCAGACCCGCCGTTACCGCGGCCTCCTGGAGACGGCCAATATCCCCCACAAGGCGCTGGGAGGTATCACCAATAGACGCACGGGAGTGATACCGCATGGAAAGCGACTGCACGTGGTCAAACACTCGGCTGCGCAACTCCGTCGCCACACGCGCCCCCACCTTCGCAAGTGAGATCGTTGCAATGTAGTTGGCTCCGGCCCGTGCTGCCACAATGATGGCCAGCGCGGCAGCAGCCAACGCAATAGTACCTGCAACGTCTGTGGAGGCCGGCGTACCGATATTCGCGCCGAGGGCAACCGAGACGGTGTCCACAGCGATCTTCAGCGGCCACGGTTCGAGAATACGTAACGCAACATCCGCGAACATTGCCAGTAAACCGAGCGCCGCCAATCCCTTATGCCGCCTCACATGTGGGCGCAAGATCGAGAGCGTTCGTTTGAGCGCCGAGTGCCGCAGACGGTAGTTCTTCGGACTACGCTGGCGGCGCTTCTTCTTGCCGGACATCAGGCTCCCCTTCGTATCGTTATATTCCTGCGAAGGCGAGCACGCGATCCACACGCACTTGCCAGTCATGCTTAGCGCGCGCCGAGCGCCGGGCTCGATGGCCAAGCATGCGCCGCAGTTCAGCATCGGAGGCAAGACGATCGAGAGATGCTGCCAACGCGTCGACGTCGCCCGGAGGAACAAGCATTCCGCACTCGCCCTCCTCCAACAGTGCAGGGATCTCACCGATCGCAGATGCCACGATGGGCAGACCAGCCGCCATGTACTCGTACACCTTGAGCGGTGAGAAGTAGTGATCACCCTCGGGGTACGGCGCAACCGCGATATCAAAGCATCCGAGCACCAGCGGAATATCCGAGGGAGAGACCGCGCCAAGGAAATGCACGCGGTCAGCCACACCCAGATCTTCCGCGCACTGTTCAAGCAGGTGACGGTCGGGGCCGTCGCCGCATAGTGTCAATTCCAGTGGCTCCGTCGTCTTCTGGAGGGCACGAAGAAGGTTCTCCGTGCCGTGCCATGGCTTGAGCGTGCCGACAAACCCCACCGTTAGCGGCACATGAATATCCGATTTGTGGGTGCCAGAAGCGGCTGCGGGACGGATTCGCTCGGTATTGACGCCATTTGGGAGCACCATAATAAGCGGGCGTGCAGCACCGCTGGGAGCCGTGTGCATCGTCTCGGCCACCCAGTCCGCCACCGGTTGGCTGACACAGGTAATGAGTGAGGCAGTCTCGAATTGCTGGCGGCTTAACCGCACCGCAGCTTCATGGTCAACCAGCTCGCGATATTGCTGCTGTTCCTCAATGAGGGGTGCATTTACCTCGAGGATAAGGGGGATATCCTCTGTGCTAGCCAGCTGCGCGCCGGCATCGCTAAAGAGCGAGTAGCGCTCGTAGACGCAGTCAAGATTCGCGCGGCGAGCCCGGCGCACCACAACACGAGTGTTGTCGATAAGTGCCCGTTCGCGTTCGGCACTCGACACACTCCGAGGAAGGGGAACCCGGTGAATCTCCACATCTGCGAGGTCATCGGGAATGTTGTGATCTACCTTTGTGCAAAACACGATGACTTCATGACCAGCGGCGCGCAACGCACGGATGACCTCTTGAACATGAACACTCGCGCCCTTCGTGCCAAATACACCGATCCCCGGATCAAGGAGGAAGTATCCGATTCTCATAGTTTCTCCTTCACCAGCTCGCGTAACCGCGCAGCCTGGTTTTTCGAGTCATATTCCGCTTCGATAAGCGCGCGGGCAGCCCTCGTCATCCGATCGATATCGGTGGCTGGATCTAGCGCTTCACACACCGAGGCGAACAGGGCGTCGACGTCGCCAGACGGCACGAGCCATCCCGTTTCCCCGGTGCGGATCACCTCGCCGACGGCGGTGACATCCCCGGCAACGCACGGGATACCTGTGGCCATCGCCTCGAGGAGCACCGTGGGTAACCCATCCGCATTTCCATCTGCTGCGACGACGAACGGCGCCACGAACAGATCAGCCTCCTGCAGAAGGGTACGAACCTCTTCTTGCGTTTTTGGGCCAAGCAGTCGGACGACGTCGTCGAGCTGGAAACCGCTGATGAGGTTCTGGAGTGTGTCTCGTAGGGGTCCATCCCCCACGATATCCACGCGGCACTCAATTCCTTGGTCGCGGAGGCGTTGCGCCACCGTGATGAGTAGCTCAAACCCCTTTTTCTCCACCAGGCGCCCTACACCAAGAAGGCGGGGCATTGTGGATGATGCAGTGCGCGGGCAGAAGGGGAAACGCTCCAACTCCAAGCCGTTCCGGACAAGATGGAGATTTTGGCAGGAATTGGACCCCAACTCTTTGAACAAATGTGCCCGATTGTATTCGCTAATGGTGATGGCATGGTGCGCACCGTCGAACTTCGCTGCCAAATCGGCAGAGTCCACATCCTCGTGGAAAATATCTTTAGCATGCGCGGTAAACGAATAGGGAAGTCCGGTGATACTGGCCGCGAGCCGTGCCACCGTGGTGGCAACCGAGGCAAAGTGGGCGTGCAGATGTCGCACACCGTGTTCACGGGCCAAGCGGGCGATGGCCACGGCTTGCTCCGCATCGTCACAGGCCGCATGGAGCAGCTGGGGCAACGTATGGTGTATCCCTGGAAGAAGATCATGGGGAGTTTGGGCCCAGGTTCGCCAGGCTCCTCGCGCACTCGCCGAGCGAGGAACGTAATAGACAGGAGCCTTGACCCGGGCAAGTTCAGCATGGAAACGCGTATCAACCGGCGGGCGCAACGAGTAAATAACGATCTCCTCCCCCGCGGCCTCACGGGCAAGAATCTCGGACACAATAAACGTCTCGGAGAAACGAGGGTACATCTTGAGGACGTAGGCAACGGGTCCCGAATTAACAAGCATTGGCAAGTTCCTTTGTCAGGGGGCGGTTGGTAGACCGGCGCTTCAGCAGTGAAGCGGCCAGCGCGGCGATGGTGTGGAGCCCGTCAAGATCAATGTGATCGCGCTGCACGCGCCGACTCACAGCAAACGCCAGCCAGCCACTGAGCACCTCGGGTCTCAGGCGATCCGGACGCAGGACATCAACGGCGTCCGCTCTGTCCAAAGCCTCCGCCCTCAGCAGTTGTTCCACCCGGCGTTCAACGCGGGGAACAATGAGGGCGGGAGTGGAGGTTGCGAGGATCTCGGTGGCGGTATTGTATCCACACATAGACATCACCGCGGCTGCATCAGCGATGAGCTCAGGGACATTGGGGGCGCTAGGCTCTACTCGCACGCGGCCACCACCTTGGCGGCGAGCAGCCATCTTCAGCCTGTGGACATCTGATTCCGGCATTTGCGGGCCGGTAATAACAAGATGCTCGTGGCCTTCAGGGATCGCCGCCCTCATCGCAACCGATGCCAGCTCGTGTCCGTCCGAGCCACCACCCATGAGGGTCAGGACATAAGGCGTTCTTGCTGGTGTGCCACGATCGACAGGCCGTCCGTGAGCGAGATATCCCGTGGGCCGCGCCTTCTCGGCAAGTATGTCAGGTAATTCACCGGTGGTACGCGCATCGTGCACTGTAGGGTCGCCATAAAGCCAGATCTCATCGAATGTCTCAGCAATTCGGGACACATCTCCCAGCCGGTCCCACTCCGAGGCCACCCGATCTGGTTCGTCAAGAACATCACGCAAACCAAGAACGGTGGCACTACCCCGCATGCGCGCTTGATACAGTGCGTCTTCAAGCTCGTAGTCAATTCCCCATGGGTGACGATCAACGATGAACAGATCCGGTTCGAACGTGGCGGCGGCAGCGCTGAGAGCAAGCGATCGAAGCTGACGCACCACATCCATCGGGGCATCCAGGTGACGTGGCGTATGGCCCTCCGGGCCGTGTGTGATTCCCGGGAGAATAAACCAGTCCCATCCCTCTGGCAGCGGATCGCGGGCCGCATTCGGACTCCCGGCAATAAGAAGTCCGCCCACGGGCTCTCCCGTGAGTTCCGGCAGTTCTTGGGCCAACGCATAAGCTAACGCGCGGTTTCTGCGGGCGTGGCCCAGTCCCACGGTGTCATGCGAATACATCAAGACGGAGGTCATCTCAACACTCACCTCACTTTCACACCGTTATCCTGCCGGGCAAGATTCACATGTCGGTGAGTCGAAAATGAGAAAATTCTTCATTAACGCGTCGAGTAGACTAACGAGGAGCGCCCGCTCGTTCGCTGCCAAGAGGAGGAATCGTGCACGTCAGACGGCTCACCGGCGCCCTTTTTGCCTCGCTTGTCTGTGTTCTTCTTGTGGTCGGAGTGCTCATACAACCGGCACGGGGAGAATCTCAGCCCATGCAGCCCACACTTGTGATTGGCATGTCCGGTATGAGCACCTCGGATATCGATTTCCAGTCCGGCGCGATTGCCAACAATCTTGCAAACGCTGGCTTCGCCAACGCTCTCATACGCTCAACTTCCGTCTACACCTGCCGAAACGAGGGGTGGATGTCTCTCGTTGCCTCAGGTGACATCATTGATCAGGCGGGTCGCAGCTCTGTCTCATCACTGCCGGACAAGTGCCCCTCGTTTTCCGTGACTCCACTCGATTCCAGTTCCCCGAGTGTTACCGGGGCAGGCGCGGCCCACGTGAATGACTTCCCCACAATGATCGCCACGGTCAATTGGCCGGATTCGAAGCCTTTCGGCGCCGACACTCTGGCTATTGGCGACGGCGCCGCCATCGCGCTCGCAGATTCCTCTGGGCAGGTTGCCCAATGGATGCCCTTCTCCCCCGCCACTATCGGCGAGGCGTTAGTGGCGGCACCGGGCGACGTCGTTGTTGATATTGGCGCGGTGCGTGGCGCACCCACGGAGATTGCGTCGCGATCGGCACAGAAGGCTGAGATCAATGACAATCTCGCCGCCGTATTGGAAGCCCAGGCCAGTTCCGGGGTGGAACGGCGCGTCGTCATCGCCTCGCTCGGTACGTCCTGGAACTATGGCGAGCTACAGTTCTTCGCAACGACGGGTTTTGCCTCGAGCGCCGCCTTTGAGAGCGCAGGCGTCATTTCTTCGACGTACACACGGGCACCCGGTTTCATCACTCGCGACGATATCCACACGGTGCTGGCCGGTACCGGCGATGGACTTTCGCTTGCGCCCTATAGTTCCACGAACGACGCCGTCGCCTTTCTCACCATGCAGGAAAACCACGCGACGTACGCGAGGATGGCCACACCCTCCTGGTATCGCACCTTCAATCTGCTTGCCCTTGGGGGGATTGTCGGTGCGGTGGCGCTCTTTCTCGTTCGTCCCGCTGTTGCGGGGCCGTGGGCAGCGCCGAAGCGATTGTGGGCAATTCTCACCCACATTAATCGGCTTGCTTTCGCCTTCGTTCCCGCCGCGCTTATTCTCAATCTCATTCCCTGGTGGCGCCTGTCTCTCAACGGAACAGCCGTCTCTCTCGTGCCCATAACGCTCACGGCCCTTCTTGCCGCAGCTCTCACGCTGGTGGCATCGCGCGTCAGATACCCCATGGCCCTGTTGGGACTCATTGCGCTCGTCGTTCTTGGTGGGGATGTCATCCTTGGTTCGGTGCATCAGCGCAACGGATTCATGGGATCTCTCATGCTCACATCGCGGCGCTTCTACGGTATCTCTAACCGCACCTATCTCATTCTCATCGTTGCCGGATTACTGACGGTGCTCCCCGCCGTCTCCAAGGCGCAGGAGGCCCGCTCCCAACTCGGCACCGCCAATCCGGTCGCAGTCCGGACCGGCAAGCGAGCCGGAATCATCGTTGCACTTGTGGGGGGCGCCGTCCTCCTCGTTGACGCTCTTCCTGCATGGGGAGCGGACTTTGGTGGCCCACCTGGCATTATCGCGGGTTTCGGCCTCGCCGCTGTTCTTGCCGCGGGCATTCGCCCGCGCTGGTGGCATGTGCTGGCCTGGATTGTCACAAGTGTGGCGTGTATGGGCCTCGTAGGTCTTCTCGATGCTCGCTCGGGATCTAGCTCGCATATCGGCTCTTTCTGGTCCACAATCGGTTCGCCAGAATCCTTCGAGATGATCCGGGGCAAGATCCGGGATGTCATTCGTTCCTTTGTGGGCCGCACCGACGTCATCATTCTGCTGGTTGGCGTCATCGTGGTTGCGCTGCTCGCCATGATCGCGCTACGTAAGCTGGACCAGCGCAGCAAGCTCCACGTAAACGAGATACGTGCTCTCATAACCGCGCCAGACTTCCGCATTGTTGCGCTCGGAATCCTTACCGGAATCCTCATCGCGGTTCCCATCAATGATTCAGGAGCACTTATGCTCAAGGAAGGGTTCTACATCGCGGTGCCCGCGCTTATCGCCTTGCTCTGTGAGCGCCACGTACGCTCTCAGGTATCGGCCCAACACGCACCGGTTCGCCCAGAAGAGTAGGCTCTTTCCCATGGCTATCATCGCAATTCAGTATGAATACGACGCAACGAAGCTCGATACGATCGCTGAGAACAGGCCCTTGCATCGAGCCCATCTCAAGGAACTGAAAGAGGCCGGCAAGTTGTTGGCCTCCGGCCCTCTGGGAAGCAACGGCGCGCTCCTCGTCGTCGTCGCAGACGATCCGGAGGCTGGCCTCAACGTCCTGGCTAACGATCCCTTCCTCGCCCTCGGCGTGATCGAATCACGGCTCGCCCGCGTCTGGAACCCCGTTATCGGTCCCTGGCAGTGAGGTGGCGCCCCGATCCCCTCGTCACGGGGATCATCATCGCCATGATTCTTGGGCTGGTGGTCACACTCCCCCAGCGTGCCCACGACGTCTTCTCGGTGGTTGCCGATCTCTCCGTAGCCACCGTCTTCCTCGTTTACGGAATGAGAATCCGCACGCGCGACGTCGTCGACGGATTACGTAACATCACGCTGCAATCCTCCGTCTTGAGCGCCACCTACGTGCTCTTCCCAATTCTCGGTTTTGGGTTGGGCAAGCTCGTCGGACCATGGCTCGGCACCGGCTTTGCTACCGGATTCCTGTATCTGTCGCTGTTGCCGTCCACGATCCAGTCCTCCGTGACGTTTGTATCTATCGCGCGGGGAAATGTTGCCGCCGCCGTGTGTGCCGCGACCATCTCCAATATCGTGGGCATCTTCCTCACCCCGGTGCTTGTTCTGCTTTTCCTGCACATTGGCGGCGCGTCGGGCGACGGATTCATGAGCGTCTTTGTGCTGCTCTTATTGCCGTTCGTTCTCGGGCAACTGATTCAGCCAAAGGTGGGCAGATGGTGGCGCGCACATCGCACCTTAGTGCGCGTCATTGACAACAGCTCAATTATCCTCATCGTGTTTTCCGCCGTACTGGGAGCCACCGCGGCCGGGGCCTGGCACGGCGTGACAGTGTGGACGATTCTCCTCCTCCTTGGACTGTCTGGAGTTTTGTTGGCGCTGTTACTGTCGCTCACCTGGTGGGGTGGCAAGCTGCTGGGCCTCAGTCGCGAAGATCGGATCGTGCTGCTCATGTGCGGATCCAAGAAGTCTCTGGCGTCAGGATTACCCATGGCCAAAGCGCTGTTCCCCGCGGGAGTTGTTGGTTCAGTCATCGTCCCGGTGGTTATTTTCCATCAGCTCCAACTCTTCGTGTGCGCTCTTTTAGCGCGGCACCTTGCACTGACAGGAGGGACGACGACGCAGTAGCGTTCCGTTAGTTCTCAACGACGAAGGGTGGGATCTGTTACGATCCCACCCTTCGTCACGTCTCCCGGGACTACCTAATCCCAGGGGCTACTTTCTCAGGATTTCACTCAAAAGCGTTGCCTGCGGGGTCCTCGTTCCCTTCGTCGCTCAGGCGCTTCTTACGGCGCTTGGTTCCCCACATCGAAGCGAAAACCGTCACGATAATGGTCCCGATGATGACAATAAGCGACATGACGATATCCGGCTCCGGAATGAACTCCAGCAAGCCGTAACCATGCGATGCGTGGATGACGAGCTTGACGGCAATGAAGCCGAGGATGAAGGCCAATCCATAGTGCAGGTAGAGCAGCTTATCCAGCAGGCCGTCAATGAGGAAGAAGAGCTGGCGCAGACCAAGCAGTGCGAACGCGTTCGCTGAGAAGACGATGAATGGCTCCTTGGTCAGGCCGTAGACCGCTGGGATCGAGTCGAGTGCAAACATGAGATCGATCGAGCCAATGGCAATGATGCACAGCAGGAGCGGCGTCATCCATGTCTTGCCTTCGCGGCGCACCAGAAGCTTCTGGCCCACGTAGCCATCTGTGACGCGGAAGTGCTTGACGGCAAACTTCACGGTGGCGTTCGGTTCGTACTCCTCATTCTCCAATGCGCCCGGCTCTTGAACGCCCTCCATCACCTGCTTGATCGCGGTGTACAGCAGGAAAGCTCCAAAGAGGAAGAAGACCCACACGAAGTGTTCGATGATTGTCGCGCCCACGAGGATAAAGATCAGTCGCATGATAAGCGCCATGACAATGCCGAAGAGCAGCACCTTTTGCTGATACTTCCGTGGAACACGGAAGGAGGCAATGATGATGATAAAGACGAAGATGTTGTCGAGAGAGAGCGCCTTCTCCGTCAAGAAGCCCGCGAAGTACTCGCCAGCAAAGGTCGCGCCGTGGCGCAGATAGAGGATTCCTCCGAAGATGATCGAGAACCCAATGTAAATGAGCGACCAAATCCCCGCTTCCTTCAGGGTGGGCTCATGCGCCTTACGGACGTGACCAAGAAGGTCAAAGAGGATGAGAGCCACCACGATAACGGAGAGGATGATCCACTCCCACGGATGAACCACCATCTGCTCGGCTGTCGAGGCAGCCATAGGAAGGGGTCCGTTGAATGATAAAACAGAGTGCAAAACAAGCCTCCGGGTCGACGAAATGATCCGAAGGTCTCTTCCCGCCATTTCTGGCCACGGCCCGGACGACAGGATGTCGCGGATGGAACCCATCCGCGCAAACCGTCAGTCGTGATGACGAACCGATGTTGCGTGGGAATACTCCCCTTCCAGGGGACAAGTCTACGGGACCTCAGCCCCTTGTCCAGCTTAAGGCCGCATGCGCAGGTATTGCGTCGGTTACTTTTGTGCTTGCTGGGAGTGCCAGAGCTCGCTCTTTAAGCCCTTGATCTCGTCGCGGTAACGCGCAGCAAGCTCGAACTGGAGCTGCTCGGCCGCCGCGTGCATCTGAGCCGTGAGATCCTCGATGAGCTGGGTGAGGTCGCGCGCACCTTCCGTTCTCGCGGCTCGTGCCACCGTGGGAGCCTTGCCCTTTGCATGGGTTGGTTCCTGACGATAGCCGCCCTCCAATAGCTGCTGAGTATCGAGATCTTCCCGGGCAAGCATATCCGTCACGTCGGCGATCTTCTTGCGTAGTGGTTGCGGGTCGATGCCGCGCTCTTCGTTGTAGGAAATCTGCTTCGCACGGCGACGATTAGTTTCCTCAATCGCCTCACGCATGTTTGGGGTGATGGTATCCGCGTACATGTGAACCTGCCCCGAGACGTTTCGGGCGGCGCGTCCGATCGTCTGGATGAGCGACGTCGTCGACCTCAAGAAACCCTGCTTATCCGCATCCAGAATCGATACAAGAGAGACCTCAGGAAGATCCAAGCCCTCTCGCAACAGGTTGATACCCACGAGTACATCGAACTCTCCGAGGCGCAGCTCGCGCAGCAACTCGACACGGCGAAGGGTGTCCACGTCCGAGTGCATGTATTCCACACGCACACCGCGGTCCGCAAGGTAATCCGTGAGGTCCTCGGCCATCTTCTTGGTGAGCGTCGTGATAAGAACACGCTCGTCACGTTCGGCCCGCTGACGCACCTGCTCCAGCAGATCGTCAATCTGACCTTCGGTGGGCTTAACGATGATCTCCGGATCCACCAGACCCGTCGGGCGAATAATCTGCTCCACGAAGCCGTCAGCTTGCTCCATCTCGTAGCGTCCGGGGGTGGCGGAGAGATAGACCGTCTGACCCACACGCTCTAAGAACTCGTCCCACTTAAGCGGGCGATTATCCATCGCCGAAGGCAAACGGAAGCCAAACTCCACGAGGGTGCGCTTACGCGACATGTCGCCCTCATACATCGCACCAATCTGCGGCACTGTCACATGGGATTCGTCGAGGATAAGGAGGAAATCGTCCGGGAAGTAGTCGAGAAGCGTATTGGGCGGGGTTGCGGGACCGCGCCCGTCAATGTGCCGAGAATAGTTCTCGATACCCGCACAACTACCGATGTTACGCATCATTTCAATGTCATAGCTGGTGCGCATTTCCAGGCGCTGGGCCTCCAGCAACTTATTCTGATTCCGTAGATCCGCAAGGCGCTCCTCAAGCTCCAACTCGATGGTGGAGAGAGCACGTTCCATCCGTTCGGGGCCTGCCACATAGTGCGATGCTGGGAACACATGCGCGGTGTCCGTCTGGCGCACAACGTTTCCCGTGAGCGGGTGAAGCAGCGAAATCGAATCGATCTCGTCTCCAAAAAACTCAATGCGAATCGCCAACTCCTCGTACACCGGAATGATCTCGACGGTGTCTCCGCGGACGCGGAACGTGCCGCGGGTGAACGCAATATCATTGCGCGTGTACTGCATTCCCACAAAGGTGCGGAGGAGTTCATCGCGATCAAGCTGCTGGCCTACCCGTACCTGAACCATCCGCGCCACGTATTCCTGCGGCGTCCCGAGGCCGTAAATACAGGAGACCGACGCCACCACGACGGTATCCCGCCGTGTGAGCAAGCTGTTCGTCGCCGAATGGCGTAGCCGCTCCACCTCATCGTTGATGGACGAATCCTTCTCAATGAACGTATCCGTCTGTGGAACGTAGGCCTCGGGCTGGTAGTAATCGTAGTACGAGACGAAATACTCGACGGCATTCTTCGGCAGTAACTCGCGGAACTCCGCGGCCATCTGCGCCGCCAACGTCTTGTTCGGCTCGATGATCAACGTGGGGCGTTGTACCTGCTCGATGAGCCACGCCGTCGTCGCTGATTTTCCGGTTCCCGTGGCGCCGAGGAGGACAACATCCTTCTCGCCCGCGTTGATACGTTCGGTCAACTCGGCAATAGCCTGCGGCTGATCACCCGCCGGGGTGTACTCAGAAATAACCTCAAACGGCGCTTCACTTCTCACAAGCTCGGGAATCATGCCTCACATACTACCGAAATGATTTTCGCATACGACCGAAATCATTTTCGCCTGTCGCGCAATGGCCCGCAGTACCTAGACAATTCTCAGAAACTGACCGGAAGATGGGTTCAGATATAAGGAGTGTCATGTCTGAATCTCACACCCCACGAGAATCGAACTCGTGGGAGTCATCCCCCACCGAGGTGCCGCGCAATAAGCGCACCTCATCGAACGGTTCAACCGGGGGGCGCTTTAGAAATGCATCCGGGAGGTCCCGGCAGAACCGCAACGAGAACCATTCGTGGCGTTCCGAAGGTATCACCGGATCCACCAAGTCCAAAGAATCTCAGGGAAGGCCGCGCTCATGGCGCCGCATCTTCATCATGGTTTTCGCCGCGTGGATTCTCAGCTTCTTCGTATTCTCCTGGGCCCAGCAAACACTCAATCCTATTGTCGCGCTGCCCTATAACGAGTACTACACGCAGCTCACCAGCGACAACGTCAAGACTGTCGCCTCACGAGGGGACACCATCGAGGGCGAGTTGCGCACCGCCATCACCTACGACGGCGTCAAGTCGCACCAGTTCACCACGGAGCGCCCCACCTGGGCCGACGATGACATGGCGCAGGTCCTGGCAACAAACAAGGTGAAGATCACCGCTGTCTCCCCCATCACGCGCTCAAATCCGCTCGTCACGCTGCTCTTCTCCTTCCTCCCTATCATCTTGCTCGTGGGATTCTGGTATTGGATCATGTCGCGGCAGATGAAGGGCGGGCCCGCGGGACTCTTTGGCGGAAAGAATCACCAGCCCATCGATCCCGAGGCTAACCGAGTGACGTTCGAGGATGTGGCGGGAATCGACGAGGTGGAAGATCAGCTCCGCGAGGTTGTTGACATGCTCAAGAATCCGGAGAAATACACTCGACTCGGTGCAAAAATTCCCCGCGGCATTCTTTTGGAGGGTGGGCCCGGAACTGGAAAAACGCTGCTAGCACGAGCTACCGCAGGCGAGGCTGAAGTGCCGTTCTTCTCCGTCTCAGCGGCAGAAATTGGCGGTATTCTTGCGGGTAAGGGTGCCTCCGATGTCCGCAGCCTCTTCGAGGCTGCTCGCAAGGTTGCACCGGCAATCGTCTTTATTGACGAAATCGACGCCATCGGCCGTTCTCGCTCCTCGGCTAGCGCTATTGGTTCCAACGAGGACCGTGAGCAGACTCTTAACCAGGTGCTCACCGAGATGGACGGCTTCTCCGCCTCAGAGAACATCATCGTTATCGCGGCGACCAACCTCGCCGAGGTACTCGACTCCGCGCTCACCCGCGCCGGGCGCTTCGACCGCACCATCACCGTCTCTCCCCCGGATCAGAAGGGCCGCGAGGAAATCCTCAAGGTACATACACGCGGGCGGCCCGTCGATGCCACCGTATCTCTCGCGTCCATTTCCCGTTCAACACCGGGGCTCACTGGCGCGGACCTCGCTAACCTCGTTAACGAGGCCTCGCTGCTTGCGGCGCGGCGCGGTGCCGGTACGATCATGACCTCCGACTTCACCAATGCGTTGGAAACGATTCAGCTGGGCGTTCAGCGCTCTGTCATGATGGATCCCGTCGAGCTGGAACGCACCGCCTGGCACGAGGCAGGCCACGCCCTTCTTGGCATGATCCAGCCGGGCGCGGACCCTGTTCGCAAGATTTCCATCATCCCGCGTGGCCGCGCCCTGGGTGTCACACTTTCCACGCCGGAAGCGGACAAGTACGGCTACGACAAGGACTACCTGCGTGGCCGTATCATTGGCGCACTTGGTGGCATGGCCGCCGAAGAAGTTGTCCTTGGTGTGGTCACCACAGGCGCGGAATCCGATCTCCAAACCGCTACCGGGATTGCCCGCCAGATGTTTGGGCGCTGGGGTATGTCCGAGATGATTGGCCCCATGCAGGTGTACCCGCGCGAGGGCGATCCCCGTTCTGCGGGCGCCTCGGATGCGCTGCTCAAGGCTGTCGACGACGAAGTGCGCGCACTCCTCACAGAGTGCTATGAGGAAGCCAAACGGTTGCTGCGTGAGCACGCAGACCAGCACAAGGCACTCGTTGATGCGCTCTTGGAGCAGGAGACACTTGACGAGGCGGATGCCTACCGCATTGCCGGTATTGAGCGTGAGGCCACGAACGGAACGCATACGGCACCATCAACGGCGACCCGGTCTGCAGTGTCCGTGTCCGAAGCCGTTGCGACTCTGGCACCCCAGCCGGCCTCATGGTTGTCTGTGGCACAGCCGGGATCACCTGTGGCAGAGAATGACGAGCTGGGACGAGATGATAATTCCGCTACACCGCCAGTGTCATCCGGCGGTTCATTTCCCCTTCAGTAGTTAATCGACCCCCGGCGCTCCTTATCCCACGCATTGTCGTGGCCGGAGTACCGGGGGTCGAGGCGGGGGTCGAAACACCGTCGCCGGAGGCCAACGCCGAACAACTCAACATCGTAAAGCCGGGCCCCTCCTCTCGAGGGGCCCGGCTTTTGATAGGTCGCGGATCTCAGGTAATCCTTGCCCAGAGAGCATCAACTTGCTCACGTAGGTGCTCCGGCGTACCAGAGTTATCTAGCCATACGTCTGCCAATGCGCGCAGTTCGTCCTCGTCGACCTGCGCGGCAATCCGTGCTCTCGCATCCTTCTCGTTCATCCCCCGCGTTTGAGTGAGGCGACGAATACGTGTCTCGGTGTCCGCATGGACAACCACATTGAGATCAAAGGCGTCACGCCGCTCACTCGTGGCCAGGAGCGCAATATCAACAACGGCAATGCCCTCCGGATGAGCACGGCGATACTCTGTCAGGTCGGCATCGATCTTTTCCCAGGTCCGAGGATGAACGATCGCGTTAAGTTGGGCGAGCTCGGCGGGATTGTGAAAAACAATATGAGCAAGCGCTGCCCGATCAACAACACCGGCCGCGACCACCTCAGGCCAGCGAGCGGCGACGTCGTCGACACCCGGCTCTCCCGGCGCCAAAACAGATCGGGCTGCTTCATCGACGTCGAATATCGCCGCCCCGTGTTCGCGGAGCATCGCGGAGACGGTGGACTTCCCTGAACCTATTCCACCCGTAAGCGCAATCGTTAACATACCGTCACTGTACCGCTGTCCGCTGCAATTCCCGCCGCTCTTGATCCGTGACAATCGCTGCTTGAAGCAGCGGAACGAAGAGAATCGCTGCCATTCCGGGAAGAACAATCCCAGAATCATTGAGGCCAAATGCCAGTGCAATGCATGTTCCGTTGGCCATGAGCGCAGGCTTGAGAGCGGGCAAACGCTCGAGTAATGCACTCCGCTCTTCGCCGTCGCAAGGAGCCATCCAGCCCCACTGCCGGGCGATCAACGTGAGCGGCAGTCCGCGCCATCCGCCGCGGTTCTGCTCTGGCTTTGCAGGACGAGTACGCAACGCATGGATCAAAGCGAGAGCAACAAGCAGGAGAGCCGCGAGGACCACCCAACGATGTGTGGAACCCGTGAACAACCGGAGGTTCGTGCCAAGCTTGCGTCCGATGACTTCGAATAATTCGCCGTCGACGATGGATTGAACAAATCTGCCCAGGTGGGAGCGGGCGGTAGGAGCACGCATCCAATCAATCATCGCAATCGTCGTCGCAACTGCCACGGTAATAACGCCGATGATGGCCACGCGGGCAAAGGACAATCGGAAGCGTCCGACAGCCAAAACAAGAACGAGCAGTGCAGGAATGAACGACAGAACACCGCCGAAATCTGCTCCCTTGGAGGGTAACGCATCAATAGCGGCCACCCATAGACCAAGGAGGCTAACAACGAACACCGCCGCCCAACGTCCACGGATCCTGCCGAAGGTGCGATCGCGCAGCCAGACCCCAACGAATGCCAAGACCGTCAACGTTCCCGTAGCCAGCAACGCAAAGGCTTCATTACCCACACCGTAGAATCGGGCGGCGTTGAGCAGGTTGAATCCCACCGGTGAATCTGCCATGAGACGTGATCCGGTAGCCGCATCCGTTAAGAAAACAAGTGCCGTGAGTGCAGAAATGATAAGTAGCGGTGCCGCAATGTGCCAGCGGCGTGCCGCCATAGCAGCGCAGGCCAACCCAGCCGCCACCAGCCAACTTCCACCGATGAGAGCGAGTTTGGCAAAGCTAGTATTCCACCACGGCAGGGCGTTCATAAGGAGGCTGGACACGGGGACGGCTGCCAGTGTCACACCTACCCATATCCACACGGTTCGAAGGCGTGGCCAGGAAGCGAGATAGCGATACGGGCGGCGTGCAAGAAGGACGAGCGAGAGGAGAAAATACCCCACGGCGGCGCGCGTCAGATACTGAATGAACTCTCCGCGAGTCATGCGCATGGCACTAGCGTGCGTCGCCCGATCCGACAAATCATCCAACCGGGCGCTAAAACAGTCGTCAGTGACGGTACATGTCTGCAGCAGTTCGTCATGCGTCACCATTGGGGTTCCGCTCACACCGGGTGCGTCCTGGATGCCCAGCCAGGAAAATAACGTGGGCGGGAGATCCGACAGCTGAACCACGCCGGGTTGGCGCACCGAGTCGGAATATCCAATGCTCGGCATGAGGCGGGATCCTGCGGCGTCATCGGGACCGCTCGTTCCACCGGCAGCTGCGACGCTGTCGCCCGCAATATCGGCGGCGATGACGACCTGCATACTCCGTACCGAGTCAACGTCAGTCAAAGAGACGAGAAGGACCCGGGTTCCTGCCGGAAGGGCACTGACAACGGCCTCAACGCGATTGGCGTTGAGATCGGCGGCGGCATCTGACTCCTGTTTCTCGCGTTCGGGAGACTGCAAACCCAGTCTGCTCACTATCCAACGCGTGATAGCCGAATAATCGACAGG
Source organism: Actinomycetaceae bacterium (assembly GCA_039812645.1). Classification (GTDB taxonomy): domain Bacteria; phylum Actinomycetota; class Actinomycetes; order Actinomycetales; family Actinomycetaceae; genus Ancrocorticia. The sequence continues at coordinate 39,759 of JBDIAV010000002.1, read as the reverse complement.
GTAGGCGTCAACGAACGTGACATCGTACTGCCGCGCCGCCTGAGCAACTCGTTCCGCAAGCGCCTCGTCCGAGCGCGGAGCGAGCAGATAGTTGCCGGGCACTACTCCTTCGCTATTGGCGAGTACATGGGCCGCACCCGCACCAATAGGTTGGCTCGTGACACCGGAGTCTGCGAGAATCTGCGCTACCGTACCCAACTGTGCCGCTGACTGCGAGGCACTGATCGTCGTCTGATATTCACCCCAGCGAGCGAGTTTCCGATCCGGAAGGACCCACTGTTGCCCGCACATCCAGGGGCGTGACAACGCGACAGGCGCCGTCTGACGTCCAGCCGACAAGGCTAGCCACGAATCCAGAGGGCACGAGGCTCCGCGCGAGATGACAGGCACCATATTGGCCATGATGCCCGAAGCTGCAAGCGAGGCAATGGCGGGCGTTTGAGCGGGATCAAACGTATCCCACCGCAATCCCCCGGTCATAATAACGACGACGGGAGGACGTCCGGTTGTCGCGACCTGTTCCGGTGGAGAGGTGACCGGTACATCTTCTGAGGTGCCCGGCAATGTCACCGCCGGGTCCTCAGAAGTTTGAGTTTCTTCCAGAGTCGCTTCGGAAGCAATCGCCCCGGCGCCAAAACACGTTACTAGCAGGCCGATCAACGCGGCGAAGACGCAAAAGAGGCGCAAAATCCGCGCCGCATTGTTTGTGCTCGTCACCGTTGCCCCTCCCTGATCTCTCACAGTATATTCAGTGACCTCGAGAAAAGCGGGAGGGCACGGAGTATTCTCCGTGCCCTCCCGAGCATTTCATCACATTAGAATTCTTTACCGAAGCTCTTCCGGGATCCACCAGAGGCCGTCATTGTTCTCCTCTAGGTACTTTTTGAACTCGTCAGAGTGGTAGGCCGCCACAATATCCTTCGCCCATTGGGTGTCCTTGTTCTCCTCCTTAACCACGACCTGAAGGATAAGGTGGTCAAGGATATCCTCGGTGGCGAGGGCCGACGCCGGATCGATCTTCGCGTTGTAGACGATTGATCCGGTGATGACGATGTAGTCGAAATCCTGCGCCACGGCGGGGATCGAAAGCGACTTCATCTCGGTGAACTGTAGGTTATGCGGGTTCGACGTGACATTTGCCTCAGAGAGTGAAGCAAAGTCAGCGGACTCATCCACTTCAATCCACCCAATCTTCTGGAGCAACAGATAGGCGCGTGCTCGGTTCGAGGCATCGTTCGGAACCGCAACCGTCGCACCATCGGTCACCTCGTCAAGGCTCGCATGGTTGTCCGAATAGATACCCGCGGGAACCGTGGGAATGGGGGTAATCGGGGTGAGGTCGCCATTGTTCTTGGCGTTGAAGTCCTCAAGATAGGCGGTGTGCTGCTCGACATTGAAGTCGACATCACCGTCATTCAACGCGATGTCCGCATTGAGGAGATCCGAGAAATCGATCCCCTTGATCTCGTATCCCTTCTCCTCAAGGATGGGAACCACGGCGGCTTGGAAGAGTTCTGAGTAAGGACCCTGCGAGCGGGAGTAGGTGAGGCTGGTCTTCTGGCCATCGGTGGCGCCGTCGTCGGAACTCTTGCTGACGTCTCCCGGGGCGGAGCAGGCGGCGAGGCCAACGGTGAGCGCGGCGGCCGCAAATAAGGTGGTGAGCTTCTTCATGAATTTCTCTCTATCGTGGTTCACGCAGGCGGCGGGCAACTCCGTTACCAATGACCTGCAGAATCTGAACAAAAATGACAAGGACAACGACGGTGAACACCATAAGCGGCGTATTCATTGCCTCACGCCCATAGGTGAGGGCAAGGTCGCCCACGCCGCCTCCTCCACCGTATCCAGCCATAGCTGTCGCGCCGAGCAAACCAATAACACCGGTGGTCAGCGCGAGGACGATTGAGCTATAGGTTTCTGGGAGAAGGAAGTGGCGGATGATTTGGAGGTTGCTTGCTCCCATCGCCTGCGCCGCTTCAATTACTCCGGGCTTGACCTCCAGCAGGCTGGTCTCGACGAGTCGCGCGATAAACGGCGCGATGTAGATGACGAGCGGCACAAGCTGAGCTTGCGTTCCCACCGGGGTTCCCATGATGAAGCGCGTCAGTGGCATGATCGCCACCAGCAAAATGATGAACGGTATCGAGCGGATGATGTTGACCGTGACGTTGAGGACCGAATACACGATGCGGTTAGCCATGAGTCCACCGGGACGGCTGAGCACCAGTGCCAACGCCAGCAGCACGCCAATCGCTCCGCCGACGATCATGCCCCAGCCGAGCATATATACCGTCTGGCTTCCTGCCAGCAGTAGTTTGTCTACCGTTACTCCGAAGAGCATCTGTTCTTTCATAGGTTCACCTTCTCTCTCAGTACTCCGGCCTCATCAATGACGGACTCGGCTCGTTCGATCACGGGAGCCGCACCAACGAGTTGCACCAGGTAAAGGCAGAGAATCGTCTCCTGCATCTCCTCCACCGTGGCTCCCAGAATGTTGACCTCCAGATCAGGGATGTGAGAGATGGTGGACAGCACCGGTTTACGGGCGGTGTCACCGATGAAGCGCAGCTCTTCCACGCGGTACGGGCGCCGATCCGTTTCCAGTAGGTCCATGATCGAGACGGGAATCCGATCGTTGATGACGGTGCGCACGAACTCCTGGGTGATCTCCTCGCGAGGCTCGCTAAACAGGTCGAGAACCGAGCCCTGTTCGACGATCCGGCCGTCTTCCATTACCGCCACCTTGTTGCAGATCCGCTGAATGACCTGCATTTGGTGGGTGATGAGAAGAATGGTGACGCCAAGTTCACGATTAATTCGTTTGAGAAGAGCGAGGATGGACTCGGTGGTCTTCGGATCGAGAGCGCTCGTTGCCTCGTCGCACAGCATGATCTTGGGAGCCGTGGCGAGGGCGCGGGCAATACCAACGCGCTGCTTCTGTCCACCCGACAGCTGACTGACGTAGGTGTTGCGCTTATCCTCCAATTCAACGATGCGCAGCACGTCCTCGACCCGCTCCTTGATCGCTGCCTTGGGTGTGCCTTCGAGGATCAGGGGCATCGCCACGTTGTGATAAACGCTTTTGCGCTCCAACAGGTTGAACTGCTGGAAGACCATGCCGATGTCACGGCGCGCAGCTCGCAGCTCTTTCGCGCTGAGGGCGGTCAGTTCACGCCCATCCACGTTGACGGATCCTGTATCCGGGCGTTCCAGCTGGTTGACGAGCCGGATGAGGGTTGATTTACCCGCACCGGAGAATCCGATGATTCCGTAGATATCACCCTTCTCCACCCGTAGCGACACATCTTTAAGAGCTTCGACAGATCCCGCCTTACTCCGGAACGTCTTGGAGACGTGTTGGATATCAATGATGGGAGTGTCAGCCACGACGGCCTCCTCACTCATGGTGATATCTCCCTTCGGTCAACCACCACAGGGCATATTCCGCGTAGAGAGCGGCGGCTACCGGAAGTGCCGCCTCGTCCAGGTCGAAGTTGCCATTGTGATGCGAGTTTTGGGTGTTGGGAACGTCCGGATTTCCGGTGCCGAAGTAGGCGTACACGCCTGGGACACGGCGCTGCAGCTCGGCGAAGTTATCGCCCCCGAGGGAGTAAGGACGCTCTGTAACGACGACGGCGCCCTGGATCGTACGTGCGACCGCCGCAACTTCCGCGGTGACGTCGGCTGGATTAATCACCGCCGGGGTGAGATCGCGCCAAGCCACATCGATCGATGCACCGAAGATGCGCGCCGTCTGCTCTGCGAGATCGATAATCTCCGCTCGGACCTTGGCGCGGGTTTCGTCAGTGACGGTACGCGTGGTGCCTTCGATCTGCGCGGTTTCCGCAAGGGCGTTGTAGGTGGTTCCCGCGTGGAACTTACCGATGCCGATAACAACCGGCTCGACAGGGTTGGTACGGCGGGCAACGAGTGCCTGAACGGCAACGACAATGCTACTTGCTACGTAGAGAGCGTCCGCTCCGAGGTTGGGGCGAGAGACGTGAGCGCCCTTGCCGTGGACTGTGATAATAAAGTGGTCCACAGCGGCGAAATTAATTCCTTCGACAGCAGCAAGTGTGCCCGTAGGCAGGTCAGAGGCGGCATGCATACCAAAGGTCCGTTCCACCCCGTCGAGGACTCCGGCCTCCACGAAGTCAAGTGCCCCGTATCCGATCTCCTCGGCGGGCTGGAAGATGAGCTTGATCCGCCCACCAAAGGATCCTCGAGCATAGTGAAGTACCTTGGCCGCTCCCAAAAGGACAGCAATGTGGGAGTCGTGGCCGCAGGCGTGCATGACGCCGTCGTTCTGGGACCGATACGGGACATCGTTGGTTTCCTGGACCGGAAGTCCATCGATATCTGCGCGCAGTGCGATGGTGCCATCACCCTCACGCTGGCCCTCGATCAGTCCCAGAACCCCGGTCTCCCCAATTCTCTCGTGGGGGATTCCCAAAGCGTCGAGTTCCTGTTCGATGCGCTCGGCCGTCCAATACTCTTTGAGTCCCAACTCGGGATGCTGGTGGAATGTTCGGCGTAGATCAGTCAGGTAAGCTTGCTCGTCATGGAGCTGCTCGGTGAGAGTAGTCATGGAAGATGCCTCCGAGGCTATAACCCCACTTATTTAGTGGGTTACATGGTATTAATAAAAATCTACCGCAGCCTGTGAGATACCCTTCGACGGTGCCACATGGTGAACATAGATCACCTGAGAGCTCATTTCATATCAACATAGCGGGTAGATACCCGACTTTCTGAGAGTGAGAACTGCACGTGTCCGATCACCTTGATACCCGATGTATCCATGTACCTCATGCTTTTCATGAGGAAACCAAGGCTGTCAGCTTCCCCATCTATCAGACGGCCACCTTTGGACACATTGGGCTGGGGCAGTCCACCGGATTTGATTACACGCGAGAGAAGAACCCTACTCGCGAGCACCTCGAGGAACTCATCACGGGCTTGGAGCAGGGCGTCGATACCTGTGCCTTTTCCTCGGGCATGGCTGCGGTGTCCGCCTGCTTCGAGCTCTTCTCCCCCGGCGATCACGTGGTGTGCTCTGAAGATCTCTACGGAGGCGTCGTCCGTCTCTTCGATCAGGTGAGCAAAAAGAACGGTCTCTCCTTCGATTACGTCGATACCACGAACCCGGCCCTCATTGAAGCAGCCATCCGCGACAACACCGCGTGCTTGTACATCGAGACACCGTCCAATCCAATGATGAACGTCACCGATCTTGCCGAGTGCCATCGCATTGCCGAGGAACACGGTCTTCTCCTCATCGTGGACAACACCTTCCTCTCCCCTTACCTCCAGAATCCCATCGCGCTAGGCGCCGACCTCGTTGTCCATAGCGGCAGCAAATTCATCGCTGGCCACAACGACACCATTTCTGGCTTTGTCACCTCCCGCACCCCCGAACTCGCCGAACGTATCCGGCTCATGCTGAAGACCATGGGCGGAGCTCTGTCTCCGTTCGATTCATGGCTCGTTGTTCGTGGCCTCAAGACCCTCGCGCTCCGTATGGAACGCCAAGAACGCAATGCTCACGAACTTGCACGTTGGCTTCGTGAACAGGACGCCGTGGCCAAGGTATTCTACGTGGGCCTCGACGATCATCCCGGCCACGCGGTCAATGCTTCGCAAGCGCGCGGTGCCGGTTCAATGATCTCTTTCCATACACGTACCCCCGAGCTCGCCAAGCAAGTTCTCGAGGGCCTCAAGCTCGTTACATTCGCTGAAAGTCTCGGCGGCACCGAATCCCTCATTACGTATCCGATGGTGCAAACCCATCCGGACGTACCGGTGGAGGTTCGCGAACGCCTCGGTATTACGGAAACCCTGCTCCGGTTCTCAGTAGGAATTGAGAACGTTGAGGATATTCGCGCCGACCTTGCACAGGCATTCACCGGAGCGTGATACCGAGAGTCCTCGGGTGTAACGGTTTGCGGACCTCGCAACATTGACAGTTGGCAGGTCATCAAACGGGATGATCCGCGGCATTTCGTCACGCTGTAGGAATTCCCCCTACACCCGAAGGGTTTTTCCCGGTAAAATCCTATAAGCCCCTGTGTAGTGGGGAGTGATCGATCTTTACGGAGGTATTTGCATGCTGGTGTCAACAAAAGGGCGCTATGCGCTGCGTGTCATGATCGATCTCGCGGAGAACCAAACGGTCGGATACATTCCCCTCAAGGAAATCGCAGAGCGCCAGGATATTTCCGAGAAGTACCTCGAAAGCATCCTCAAGACACTTGTCCGTGCAAACGTCCTCGCTGGCCAGCGAGGCAAGGGTGGCGGCTACCGCCTGACCAGGGATCCTTCGGATTACTCTGTGGGGTCCATCCTGCTCCTTACCGAGGGAAGCCTTGCACCGGTCGCCTGTCTGGACGAGCCAACCCCCTGCGCAAACCACGATAAGGGTGCGACTCTCAAGATGTGGGAGGATCTCCACGCTCTCATCGAGGAGTTCTTTGCTGGGATCACGATCGCTGACCTCGCGTCGTCGTCACTCCCGGGCGATAACTACGTGATTTGATATATCATCTGGAATCGACGGCGCCGGGTCGGCATGCTAGCTGGCCCGGCGTCGTCGTTTTGTCTGAGTCTTTTTACTTGGGTCGTTTTTCTGGGTAACCCTTGGAGTGTTTCGCCTGAGCCGTTGTCACTGAGGTCTTTTCCTGGAGAATCTTAGGTCACCCGCAATTCTGCGGTACCACACGATAGTCGGTTCCGAGCGCGCCACCCGATAGTGCTCCAGTAAAGTTTTCAGCGTCCAGTCAGGAGCCGATTTTGCCGGTCAAAAGCATGACGGGACGCCAGGAACTTCACTAGTCCGCCATGTCGGTGCACGACGCTGGTTCACAAGCAAATAGCATGCGAAAGGGTCCCGGCCATATTGACCGGGACCCTTTCGTTATTCAGCTGCTGATTAACTCAATCAGTTGTTGGTCAGCTTCTCACGGAGAGCTGCCAGAGCTTCGTCGGATGCGAGCGTACCCGCAGCCTCGGAGCCTGAGGAGTAGGAAGCCGGAGCTGCTTCTGCTGCGGGGGCAGCGGCAGCCTGACCAGCGGCGGCGTCCTCGTCGGCGGCCTTCTTGACCTGCGACTTGTGGGACTCCCAGCGAGCCTGAGCTGCTGCGTACTCGTTCTCCCATGCTTCGCGCTGTGCCTCGTAACCCGGGAGCCACTCGTTGGACTCGGGATCGAAGCCTTCGGGGTACTTGTAGTTGCCCTGCTCGTCGTACTCTGCGGCCATGCCGTACAGCGACGGATCGAAGTCCTCGGACTCAACGTCCACACCCTCGTTCGCCTGCTTGAGCGAGAGGGAGATGCGACGACGATCGAGATCGATATCGATGACCTTGACGAAAGCATCGTCGCCAACCTTGACGACCTGCTCGGGCAGATCGATGTGGCGCTGAGCCAGCTCGGAGATATGCACGAGACCCTCGATGCCGTCCTCGACGCGAACGAACGCACCGAACGGAACGAGCTTGGTGACCTTACCCGGCACGATCTGGCCGATGGCGTGGGTGCGGGCGAAGGTCTGCCACGGATCTTCCTGAGTTGCCTTCAGGGAGAGGGAGACACGCTCACGATCCATGTCCACATCGAGAACCTCGACGGTGACCTTCTGGCCAACCTCGACAACCTCGGACGGGTGATCGATGTGCTTCCAGGAGAGCTCGGACACGTGGACGAGACCGTCGACGCCGCCGAGATCAACGAACGCACCGAAGTTAACGATGGAGGAGATAACTCCCTCGCGAACCTGGCCCTTCTTGAGGTTGGTGAGGAACTCACCACGAGCCTGCGACTGGGTCTCTTCGAGCCAGGAACGACGGGACAGGACCACGTTATTGCGGTTCTTGTCCAGTTCGATGATCTTGGCTTCGAGCTCGCGGCCGATGTAGGGCTGCAGGTCGCGCACGCGGCGCATTTCGACCAAGGATGCGGGAAGGAATCCACGGAGGCCGATGTCGAGGATGAGGCCGCCCTTGACGACTTCGATGACGGTGCCGGTAACGACGCCGTCGGCTTCCTTGACATCTTCGATCTGTGCCCAGGCACGCTCGTACTGAGCGCGCTTCTTGGACAGGAGAAGACGGCCTTCCTTGTCTTCCTTCTGGAGGACGAGTGCTTCGACTTCGTCGCCGACCTTGACGACATCATCAGGATCTACATCATGCTTGATGGAGAGTTCCTTGGAGGGGATGACGCCCTCGGTCTTGTAGCCAATGTCGAGCAGGACTTCGTCGTGGTCGACCTTGACAACGGTTCCTTCGACGATATCCCCGTCATTGAAGTACTTGATGGTCTGGTCGACTGCGGCGATGAGGGCGGCCTCATCGCCAATGTCGTTAATTGCGACCTGCGGGATAGTCGAGGTAGCGGGCGTGTTATCGGTCATGAAGTTGGTGACTCCGTTACGGACAGAAATAGAAGTTATGGACAATGTTGACACGAACGGCATGCGTGCGCGCCAGACACTAACTTTACGTGAGTCCACAGCTCGTCGCAAACGTATTGCCGCAGTATGTCGCCAGTTTTGGGTGATTTAGCGCCCAATATAACAGTTATTATATCTTCAAGTCTGGTCAATGGATCTGGGTCCTTTGGCGCCACATCATCACTTTTGAGGAGTATTCATGTGGGTTGGTCGCGAGAATATCGATCCCAAGGACAATCCCTCCGCTGCGCATCGCCAGTGGTGGGATAACAACAGCCACGATTACCTCACAGAGCACGGCGAAACTCTTGGCGATGTTCAGTTCATGTGGGGGCCGGAGGGCGCCACCGAAGAGAGTCTTCACGTGCTGGGAGACCTCTCCCAAGCCCGCGTTCTAGAGTTCGGTTGCGGTGCGGCACAATGCTCGCGGGCACTGGCAAAACTGGGAGTCACCGTCGTCGCCACAGATATTTCTCCGCGGATGCTGCGCGCGGCCAGTCAACTCAACGAGCGCCACGGGATCGACGTTCCATTGCTCGCGGCGGATGTTCTCACCCTCCCTTTTCGATCCGGTAGCTTCGACGTGGCATTCACCAGCTTCGGCGCATTCCCCTTCATCGAGGACCTCGGAGACGCCTGCAGCGAATTGGCACGGGTTTTACGCCCCGGAGGGATACTCGCCTATTCAACACCCCATCCGACCCGTTGGATGTTCCCAGATTCACCCACACGCGATGCCATGATCGTAACCACTCCATATTTCGATCGGCGCGCCTACGTGGAGCGGAACGACGACGACGAACTAGCCTACGTTGAGTTCCACCACACCTTGACCGACCACAGCACAGCATTAGCGGCTGCGGGTTTTGTCATTGAACGAATCTGGGAACCGGAGTGGCCTGCCGAGCGCACGCTGGTGTGGGGCGGATGGGGTCCCGAGCGCTCCCCGTGGATTCCCGGGACCCTCATCATTCGCGCGCGAAAAATGTAGTCTGTAGCCGGCTATTTGCCGGCCAGCATGAACAGTTCTAGTGCGCCGCCACTCGCCAATTTTCGCCGTATCCGATACCCACCGAGAGCGGCACAGCAAGCTGCGCGGCTCCGGCCATATCACGGCGAACAATCGCCTCCACGGAGGCACGCTCCCCCGGAGCGATTTCCAGCACCAGTTCGTCGTGTACCTGGAGCAAGATTCGTGAAGTCAGCCCGGCCTCCGCCAGGTCATTGGCCACATCCACCATCGCCAACTTGATGATGTCCGCCGCCGAGCCCTGGATGGGTGCGTTCAGCGCCATACGTTCTGCAGCCTCGCGCAGCTGCCGGTTGGTGGATGTCAGCTCCGGCAGGTAGCGACGTCGCCCAAGCATTGTCTCGGTGTAGCCATCCTTGCGAGCCTTCTCCACCAACGAAGCGAGGTAGTCGCGCACCTTACCGAAACGAGAGAAGTAGTCGTCCATGAGGCGCTGTGCCTCGGGAACAGCGATATTCAACTGACGAGACAAACCGAAAGCAGAGAGCCCATATACCAAGCCGTAGCTCATCGCCTTGATGCGGCTGCGCTGGGCCGGAGTCACCTCTTCCTCCGAAATACCGGACACCCGCGCTGCCACGTAGGTGTGGAGATCCGCACCCTCATTAAAGGCGGCAATCAGATCCTCGTCGCCTGAGAGCGACGCCATCAGGCGCATTTCAATCTGCGAATAATCGGCCGTCATGAGGCCGTCAAAACCTTCACCAGCCACAAAAGCCTCACGGATCTGTTGCCCCTCGGTGGTGCGGGCATGAATGTTCTGCAGATTGGGATCCGTTGACGACAGGCGACCGGTCGCGGCCACCGCCTGCTGGTAGGTGGTGTGGATGCGGCCGTCGCTCTGGATTGATCGCTGCAGCCCTTCAACCGACTGTCTCAGTTTAATGGCATCGCGATGCTCCAACAGCGATCCCAGGAAGGTCTGCCCCGCCACTGCCTGATCGTCCTCGCGGTAGGCAATCTTCACAGCAAGATCGGCAAGTGCCTCCGCGTTCGTCGTATATCCCGACTTAGTCTTCTTCGTGGTGGGCAGCCCGAGCTCCTCGAACAGCACCGCCTGCAGCTGCTTGGGGCTGGAGAGATTCACCTCGTGCCCGATTGCGGCATAGGCAGCCTCGGCAGCAGCATCCACCCGTGCGGCGAAGCTTTGGCGCAGCTCCTCTAGACGATCCTCGTCGATAGCGATACCCGTATGCTCCATGACCTGAAGTGTTCCGGCCACAGCGAGCTCCAAATCAAGGAGCGCCGCGTTCTCACCCTGCTCGTCCAGCTGATCAATGAGTGCATCAGCAAGGGGCAACAGTACTGCTGCACGATTGACGTTGATGTTGGCGCCGTCGTCGCCCCCCAAACCGGGCAGCATACCGGTGGGCTCAGCAACCGAGATATCCACCCCGAGGTAGCGCATGGCGAGGTCGTGCAGATCGTATTCTCGCTGGTCCGGATGTAGCAGATAGGCAGCAAGAACGGTATCGCAGACGACTCCCTGGAGGTCGAAGTCTCCCGTGCCGTGTAGAGCGTGCCAGTATTCCTTGCCGCCGTGGCACACCTTGGCCTGCACGGGATCCGCGAGCCATCCGGCGAACGCCTTTTCGTCGGCCTCGGTCAGGGCGGCCCGGACGGTGCTATAAACGTGACCGGAGCCGTCGGAGATAGCGATGGATTCGACGTCGCCGCGCATAGGAGCAAAGTTGCCTGTCAAGGCCAGGCCCCACCGTGGCGACGCATGATCGGTAAACCACTGAGCGAGGTTCGATTCGGAGACGTCCAGGGCTGCGAGATCAACAGTAACCTCGTCGGACTCTGCGGCCTCGTCACCTTCGCGCAACGGTAGCTCCTGAAGTACTCGGGTGCGCAGGCTCTTGAAGTCGAGCGTGTCAAAAAGCTCGTGGACCTTGACCCGATCCACACCCTTCATACGGAACTCGTCAAGATCTTCCCCGATGGGGAGATCAGTGACAAGCCGGTTGAGGTCCCTATTGAGCAGCACCTGATCGAGATTATCTCGCAGCGAGGCACCCGCCTTGCCCTTGATCTCTTCTTTGTGTTCGACAATGCCCGTCAGCCCACCGTAGGTTTGGATCCACTTAGCCGCAGTCTTGAGCCCAACTCCCGGAACTCCCGGAAGATTGTCCGCGCCCTCCCCCACAAGAGCCGCGGCATCCGGGTACTGCTGCGGAGTCAGCCCCGTCTTTGCCTCAACGCCAGCCGGATCAAGCACCTGCATCTCGGACCGAGGCATCGGGTAGAGCAGCGTGCACGCATCGGTAACCAGCTGGTAAGAGTCCTTGTCCCCTGACGCAATAAACGAGTGCATGCCCGCGTCTTCGGCGCGCGTTGCCAGCGTGGCGACGATATCGTCGGCTTCGAAATCTTCGACCGTGAGCCACTCGATGCCGATCGCATCCAGCGTCTCCTTAATAACGTCGATCTGCCCTTTAAACTCCTCCGGGGTTTTCGCACGCCCACCCTTGTACTCCGGGTACATCCGGGTGCGGAACGTGCCGCCGGGAAGGTCGAAGGCGACGGCCACATGGGTGGGATGATGGTCGGCGATCATCTTGAGAAGCGTGTTCGTAAAGCCGTAGACGGCGTTCGTATATTGGCCGTTAGCCGTCAGGAAGCTATCGGCTCGTAACGCAAAGAAGGCGCGAAAAGCCATCGAGTTGCCATCAACAAGAAGAATACGGTCTGAGTTCACAGCACCAGCCTATACTCGATAGCATCAATGCATGAACCAGTACCTCGGCGAATTGGCCCTGCGCATGGGCGTCGACATCCTACGAGCAGACCAGGACGAGGTCGTTCTGCGGCTGCCCGTTGCGGGTAACCGGCAGCCGGTTGGGCTCTTACACGGGGGTGCCAATGCTGTTCTTGTCGAGCATGCTGCCTCGGTTCTCGCGCTTCTTCACGCCCCCCAGGGCAAAACCGCCGTCGGTACTGAGCTGAATGTCAGCCAACTTCGCGCTGCCACCACGGGGCACGTCACCGCTCGCGCCACGATCATTTCGCGGGCCCGCTCCAGTGTCTGCTCCTCCGTCGAGATTCGCGACGACGACGGCGTCCTCACCGCGGTAGGAAGAATGACGAACGTGTTTATCGCGGTACCGTGACCCGCCGACGAAACGGGAATTTCTCTAATGTAAAAGGTGGCACCCCGGTTTCAGGATGCCACCTTTTAACGTTCTGGCACGGCATTCATCGCAGCGGTGGCAAGAGACCATGCAATGGCGTGCTACTCCTTGCCGCCCACCTGCTCGATGACCGCGTCCGCTACCTCGCGCATCGTGAGACGGCGATCCATGGATGTCTTCTGGATCCACCGGAAGGCCTCGGGCTCCGAGAGCCCCATACGGGCCTCCAGTAGGCCCTTAGCGCGGTCCACGCGCTTGCGGGTCTCAAACTGTTCCGTCAAGCTCGCTACTTCGTTTTCGAGCGCGGTCATCTCCGCCGCACGCGACACTGCAATCTCCACCGCAGGAATCAACTCGGCAGGGGTAAAGGGCTTGACCACGTAGGCCATGGCACCGGCGTCACGTGCACGCTCCACCAATTCTCCCTGAGAGAACGCCGTGAGCATCACAACCGCGCAGCGGCGATCCTGAAGGATCCGCTCGGCCGCGGTGATGCCATCCATCCCCGGCATCTTGACGTCCATCACAATGAGGTCGGGCTCCAATTCATCAGCGAGGGCAATTGCCTGCTCGCCATCGGAGGCTTGACCCACGACGTCGTATCCGGCCTCTTCCAGCGTCTCGACGATGTCGAGGCGGATGAGGGTTTCGTCTTCTACGACGAGGGCTCGGTAGCCCGTGGAAGTTCCAGTCGATTCTTCCTTGGCCATTGCGTCTCCTTCGACCTGCAACGTAACGCTCGTTCAGCTATCGCAATCGTACAGTCCCATGCCCGAAGGCACTACGGAAATGGAAGAGGTGCCGAAGCTCAAGCTTCGACACCCTCCGCCGTACAGCCGGTTATTTGACCGGTAGGGAGTGCTCCCGGCGGGACTCGAACCCGCACGCCGTTAAGCGCTGCATTTTGAGTGCAGTGTGTCTACCAATTCCACCACAGGAGCATGTGAGATCACGCAGAGGGCCACAGCCCGATTGCGTGGTCTCCTACAGTCGGCACGAGGACCAACTGTAGCACAAAATATTAGGCGTAACGAATTAGCGTTTCACCCATCTTGTGCACGCGAATGGTGTTGGTGGATCCAATAACACCGGCGGGCATGCCAGCGACGATGACGATGCGATCGCCATCCTCAGCCATGTCCATTTCGCGCAGAAGATGATCAACCTGACCGACCATATCGTCAGTGTGGAGAACGTTGGGAACCGTGAAGGTTTCCACGCCCCACGTGAGAGCGAGCTGGTTGCGAATATCAGGTTCGGGGGTGAAGCACAGCAGGGGCAGGCGTGCGCGTAGACGCGCCACACGACGAGCCGTCTGACCGGACTTCGTGAACACCACGATGTACTTCACACCGAGTGACTCACCGATTTCCACAGCCGCACGGGTGATCACACCGTTGCGGGTGCGGTGAACGTTGCTGATCACCGGGATCTGCTCCAGGCCCTGCTCTTCTGAGTACTCGATGATATTCGCCATCGTCTCAACGCACTCGATCGGGTAACGACCAACGGAGGTCTCGCCCGAGAGCATCACGGCGTCAGCACCATCAATGATGGCGTTGGCGCAGTCGGAAGCCTCAGCGCGCGTTGGACGCGGATTCTCGATCATCGACTCGAGCACCTGGGTAGCAACGATGACCGGCTTGGCGTTCTTACGGGCCAAGTCGATCGCGCGCTTCTGCACGATCGGAACCTGCTCGAGGGGAACCTCCACGCCAAGATCACCGCGGGCAACCATGATGCCATCAAAGGCACGAATGATGCCGTCGAGGTTTTCTACGGCCTGCGGCTTCTCAATCTTCGCGATGACGGGGCGGCGAACGCCCACACGATCCATGATCGCATGAACATCTTCGATGTCCCTGGCATTACGCACAAAGGAGAGCGCGACGATGTCACACCCGAACCTCAATGCCCAGTCCAGATCCTCACGGTCCTTTTCGGACAGGGCGGGAACCGAGACAGCAACGCCGGGCAGGTTGACACCCTTGTGGTCCGAGACCATTCCGGGAACCTCAACGACCGTACGGACCTCGGGGCCCTCCACAGCCTCGACGCGAATCGCGACCTTGCCATCGTCAATAAGGATACGATCACCGGGATGGCAATCACCGGGGAGGCCCTTGAACGTGGTGGATACGAGTTCTTTGGTGCCCGGTACATCCTCGGTGGTGATCGTGAACTGATCGCCAACGTTCAGATAAACGGGACCCTCGGCAAACTCGCCGAGACGAATCTTAGGACCCTGAAGGTCAACTAGCACTGCAATGGGACGGCCGGTGATTTCCGCAGCCTTACGTACGCGGATAATCCTTTCCTCATGCTCGGCATGCGAACCATGAGAGGCATTAATGCGTGCCACATTCATGCCCGCCCTCGCCAACTCGAGGATTTGTTCTTGAGTAGTGGTAGCCGGTCCAAGAGTGCACACAATTTTAGCTCTACGCATGACTTCTATCCTACCTGAGCGTCCTGTTGATTTCTCTGGATAACGGGGTTGCACCCGCCACACACACTTTGCGGATCCTCACAATCAGATCGTCAGAGAAAGGTCAGTGGCCACAACGGGCTCAGGAAGTGCAGAAACACCGGTGAGATAGGCGTCGACGGAAGCTGCCGCCGCCCGACCTTCCGCAATCGCCCACACGATAAGCGACTGTCCACGTCCCGCATCTCCAGCAACGAAGACACCTGGGACCGAGGTCCCGAACTTGGATTCGCGCTCGATACGCTTGCGCCCATCAAGGGTGAGGCCAAGTTGCGAGACGACACCTTCTTCCGGGACACCTTCGAATCCCATTGCGAGGAGCACAAGATCCGCAGGCACCAAACGTTCGGATCCAGGGACGGGAGCCAGACGGCCACCGTCGAACGTCATGTCGGTGAGCCGCAGGTGCGAGACGTTGCCCTCGCCGTCGGACAAGAACTCAACGGTCGAGGTGGAGTACAGTGTGTCGCCACCTTCCTCCATCGAGGTCGAGACCTTGTAGAGCTTGGGGAACGTCGGCCATGGCCAGTTGGCGGGGCGATCCACCGAAGGCTGCGGCATGATCTCCAGCGAGGTGATTGAACGCGCCCCCTGGCGAACCGAGGTACCGATGCAGTCGGAGCCGGTGTCGCCGCCACCAATAACGATGACGTCCTTCCCCTTCGCATCGATTGGCTCGTCAACTGGCAAGCCGTGCACCCGGCGAGTCGCGCCCGTGAGGAACTCGACCGCCTGGTGAATACCCTTAAGTTCGCGGCCGGGAACCTTGATGTCACGCGCCAGCGGAGTTCCCACGGCGATAACGACGGCGTCGTAACGCTGCAGTAGTTCGTGAGCATCTGCCTCGTCGGTGCCGATCTCAACACCGGTGTAGAAACGGGTGCCTTCGGCGCGCATCTGATCGAGGCGGCGATCCAGGACCGACTTCTCCATCTTGAACTCGGGAATTCCGTAGCGGAGCAGGCCACCGGGAAGATCGCTCTTCTCGTACACCGCAACGGTGTGACCAGCGCGGGTAAGCTGCTGGGCAGCCGCGAGACCCGCCGGACCAGAGCCAATAACGGCGACGGTGCGCCCGGTCAGGTACTGCGGAATCTGCGGGGTGACCAGTCCGGCACCCCAGGCGTCGTCGATAATCGCGTGCTCGACCTGCTTAATGGTGACTGCCGGCTGGTTGATACCCAGCACGCATCCCGATTCACACGGTGCCGGACAGAGCCGGCCCGTGAACTCCGGGAAGTTGTTCGTCGCGTGGAGACGCTCGATAGCGGCTGGAAGATCGTCCCGCCACGTCAAATCGTTCCACTCGGGAATAAGGTTGCCGAGGGGACAGGAGAAGTGACAGAACGGAATACCGCAGTCCATGCAGCGCGACGCCTGGCGCTTAAGCTGCGCAGAGTTATCTACTCGCTCATCCTGAATCTCTTTCCAATCCCGGATACGCACGGCAATCGGTCGGTTGACGGGAAGCTCCCGCTGACGATGCTTGAGAAATCCTTGTGGGTCAGCCACGACTCGCCTCCATGATCTTGTTCCAAACGATTGAGTCAGAGATATCGAGGCCCTTGGCCTCGGCATCTGCCAGTGCGGAGGTCACTCGCGAGTAGGATCGCGGGACCATCTTGGTGAAACGGGCGAAGTCGCCAGCATCAAGGATCGCCTGTGCCACCGCGGAGCCCGTGAGCTCGACGTGACGTGCGAGGATCGCGCGTAAGGCGATTTCGTCGTCGGCATTCGGTGATCCGATAACGAACTCTTCTCCGGCGCGGGCGGCGGGGTTGAGCTTGTCGGGGTCGAAGTCGAGAACGTATGCGGCACCGCCGGACATACCGGCGCCGAAGTTACGACCGGTTGCTCCAAGCACCACGAGAGTTCCACCCGTCATGTACTCGGCGCAGTGATCACCCGCTCCTTCAGAAACAAGGGTGGCACCGGAGTTACGGACACCAAAACGCTCGCCTACCTTGCCGCGCAAGAAGATCTCACCCGAGGTGGCACCATAGCCGATGACGTTTCCGGCAATGACGTTCTCCTCCGCGACGAAACCACTGCGGGGATCGGGAGCCACGCTGATCGTGCCTCCGGAAAGTGACTTGCCCACGTAATCGTTGGCGTCGCCAATAAGGTGGAGCGCAATGCCACGCGGAAGAACCGCCCCGAAGGACTGGCCAGCGGACCCGCGGAAGGTGAGGTCGATGGTGCCCGCGGGCAGCCCCTCTCCCCCGTAGATACGCGTGAGTTCCGAACCAAGCATGGTGCCCACCGAGCGGTTGACGTTGTGGATGGGCAGGTCACTCTCCACCTTCGTGCCGTTCTCCAAGGCGTCAGCGCAGATCTCCAGCAGCGTCACATCAAGCGCGCGGTCCAAACCGTGGTCCTGCGTCATACGCTGGTGAAGAGTGTGGCCGGGGGTTAACTTTGGCTTGGCAAGAATCGGGCGGAGGTCTAGCCCCTCGCTCTTCCAATGCGAGACAGCACGATGGGTATCGAGCAATTCGACGTGTCCCACGGCTTCCTCAATGGAGCGCAGACCGAGCGACGCGAGAATCTCACGCACCTCACGGGCAATGTACTCAAAGAAGGTAACCACGTATTCGGGCTTGCCAGTAAAGCGCCCACGCAGCTCAGGATTCTGGGTTGCGACACCCACCGGGCAGGTGTCCTTGTGGCACACGCGCATCATGACACAGCCGGAGACCACCAGCGGCGCGGTAGCGAATCCAAATTCCTCGGCGCCCAGAAGCGCGGCGATAACCACGTCGCGGCCCGTCTTGAGCTGGCCGTCCGCCTGTACCACGATGCGATCGCGCAGGTTGTTGAGAACCAGCGTCTGCTGGGTTTCGGCAAGGCCCAACTCCCACGGAGCGCCAGCATGCTTGATGGAGGTGAGCGGAGCCGCGCCGGTGCCGCCGTCGTGCCCGGAGATAAGGACGACGTCGGAGTGTGCCTTGGCAACACCCGCAGCCACAGTACCCACACCCACTTCTGCCACGAGTTTGACGTGGATGCGGGCGCGTGGGTTGGCGTTCTTGAGGTCGTGAATGAGCTGCGCCAAATCCTCGATCGAATAGATATCGTGATGCGGCGGCGGGGAAATAAGTTCCACACCCGGAGTCGAGTGACGCACCTCGGCCACCCACGGGTAAACCTTGTTGGCGGGCAGATGACCACCCTCGCCGGGCTTGGCGCCCTGAGCCATCTTGATCTGGATGTCATCGGAGTTGACGAGGTATTCGCTCGTCACGCCAAAACGGCCCGACGCCACCTGCTTGATGGACGAGCGGCGCTGGGGATCGTAGAGACGCTCTGGCATCTCACCACCCTCGCCGGTGTTGGACTTCGCGCCAATCATGTTCATGGCGCGCGCTAGTGTTTCGTGTGCTTCCTGAGAAATTGATCCGAAGGACATGGCACCCGTAGAGAAGCGGCGCATGATCGATTCGACCGATTCAACTTCGTCCACCGGGATGGGATCGAGTTCACCATGCTTGAAGGAGAAGAGTCCACGCAGCGTCATGAGCTTCTCGGCCTGATCATTGATCTTGTCCGAGAACTTCTTGAACATCTCGTAGGAACGGGTACGCGTCGAGTGCTGGAGCAGGAAGACAGTCTCCGGGTTAAAGAGATGCTGCTCGCCCTCGCGGCGCCACTGGTATTCTCCGCCGACCTCCAGCTCGCGGTGTGCGGGCGAGATGCCGGACGTGGGATAAGCAATGATGTGCCGCTTCGAGATTTCTTCGGCGATGACGTCGAGGCCGGCGCCACCCAGAGGGGTGGGGGTTCCGGTGAAGTACTCGTCCACCAACTCCTGCGACAGGCCGATAGCTTGGAACACCTGGGCGCCACGGTAGGAGGCGACGGTGGAAATTCCCATCTTCGACATGACATTGAGAAGACCGTTACCAAGAGACTGAATAACGTTCTTGGAGGTCTGCTCCGGACTCACCGGCACTTCGCCGGTACGCGCCATGTTCTCTGCGGTCTCCAGCACCAAATATGGGTTAACGGCCGTCGCTCCATAACCGATGAGGCAGGCGAGGTGGTGAACCTCGCGGACGTCGCCCGCCTCAACGAAGAGCGCCACCTTGGTGCGCGTCTGATGACGGAGCAGGTGGTGATGCACGGCGGAGGTGAGCAACAACGAAGGAATCGGGCCAAGCTCGCGGTTCGAATCGCGGTCGGAGAGCACGATAAAGGACACACCGGCGTCGATCGCGCGATCAACCTGCTCACAAATCTCGCGCAAGCTTTCGCGTAGGCTCTCCTCGCCACCCGAGACTCGGTAAAGTCCGGAGATGGTGACCGCCAAAAGACCCTTACCCTGCTCAGGGTAGCGGCCGATTGTGCGAATCTTGGCAAGTTGGTCGTTATCCAGAACCGGATAGTCGACAACGAGCTTACGAGCGTGTTCGGGCAGCTCCTCCAGCAGGTTTGGCTCGGGTCCGGCATTGCCGCGCAGAGAGGTCACCAGCTTCTCGCGGATAGCGTCGAGGGGCGGGTTGGTCACCTGGGCAAACTGTTGGCTGAAGTAATCAAAGATGAGGCGAGGGCGTTCGGACAGAACGGCGATGGGAGTGTCAGTCCCCATCGATCCCTTGGCTTCCGCGCCGTGATCGGCCATCGGCCGAATGATCTGCTTAAGTTCCTCGTTGGTGTATCCAAACACCTGGTGGCGACGAACAACAGAGGTATGCGAATGATCGACGTGCTCACGATCTGGTAGGTCGGACAGGTGCACGGTGTTCTCAGCAAGCCACTGACCATACGGGGCCGCCGAGGCAAGCTGTGCCTTGATCTCTTCATCCTCAATAATGCGATGCGCGGCGGTGTCAACGAGGAACATCTTGCCAGGCTGCAACCGCCCCTTACGCACCACGTTCTCCGCCGGGATGTCAAGAACGCCGGCTTCGGACGCGAGAACGACGACGCCGTCGTCGGTCACCCAGAAACGCCCCGGACGCAAACCGTTACGGTCGAGGACGGAACCCACCTGGACGCCGTCGGTGAACGTCATGGAGGCTGGCCCATCCCACGGTTCCATCATGTTCGAGTGGAACTCATAGAACGCGCGCAACGCAGGATCCATGTGTTCGTTCTGCTCCCATGCCTCAGGAATCATCATGCGTACAGCGTGGGGCAAGCTGCGTCCAGAGAGGTGCAGAAGTTCAAGTACCTCGTCGAAGCTTGCCGAATCGGATGCCGCAAGGTTGACGGGGAGGAGCTGGGAGACGTCGCCCAGTAGTTCGGAGCGCAGCTCCCCCTGCCGCGCGGCCATCCAGTTGCGGTTGCCGCGCACCGTGTTGATCTCGCCGTTGTGCGCGATCATGCGGAACGGCTGCGCCAACGGCCAGGACGGGAAGGTGTTCGTGGAGAAGCGGGAGTGCACGATCGCGATCGCCGAAGCAAAACGTGGGTCCTGGAGATCCACAAAGAACGGCTCAAGCTGAGTCGTTGTCAGCATGCCCTTGTAGAGAAGCGTGCGGCTCGACAACGACGAGAAGTAGGTACCAGCCAACTCCGCGCGCTTGCGCACACGGTAAACCTTGCGCTCTAGCTCCAGCCCCGTCGACCCTTGCCGATCGCGGAGGAAGAGCTGCCGCATGGTGGGCATGTACTCCAGTGCGGTAGGACCGATCATCGACGAATCGATCGGGACGGTACGCCAGCCAAGCACCTCCAAGCCTTCTTCGAAGGCAAGTTGTTCAATGTGGGCGACGGCGGCCGAACGTTCACCAACAGCCGGCAGGAAGGCGATACCTACCGCGTAGGCGCCACTTGCCGGAAGTTCAAAGGGAACAGATGCCCGGAGAAACTCGTCCGGGATCTGCACCAGAATTCCCGCACCGTCTCCGGTGTTTTCCTCGGCGCCAACGGCGCCACGGTGGTCGAGGTTCTCCAGAGCGGTAATGCCCATCTCAACGATGGAGCGAGACTGCGTTCCGTGCAGGTCGGCCACGAAGGCAACACCGCACGCATCGTGCTCAAAATCTGGACGGTATAGTCCCGGTTCGCTCATGATGTCCTCCTGAATTATCAAAGCTCTCTCAGCTTCATCAAACACAGTAGGAAACCCGTCTCAAAATGGCTTCTCAGATCCTGAACGATGTCGACGACGTCACCGTCATGTTACGGCTATATTTCGTCTCCAGATTTTACGGTGTTGGCCTGACCAGCGGTTTCGTCCTGGCTGTCCGCTTGGTCAGAGAGATTCTCGCCCGAGTCCTTGGGGAATCCCGGAAGCCAGATATCGTTCGTGGTTGGATCCTGGTTGTAACGGCGCCGCAAAATCAGTAAGGCCACGATGGATACAAGGAATAGGATGATCGACGTCCAGACATTGAGACGAAGTCCGAGAATGTGATGTGCATCATCGATGCGCAGAGACTCGATCCAGACGCGTCCCGCCGTGTAGACCGCTCCGTAGGCCGCGAAAAGCTGGCCACCGTAGAGCTTCAACCTCTTCTCGACGGTGACGAGGAGGGCCGCTCCAGCGAAACACCACAGTGTTTCGTAGAGGAATGTGGGGTGGAACGTGGTTCCCGCGGGGAAGTCGCCAACAATGTGTTCGGGGTCAATCTCGAGGCCCCACGGCAAATCCGTGGGCCGTCCGTAGAGTTCCTGATTGAAGTAGTTGCCGAACCGTCCGATTCCCTGCGCGATGAGAAGAGCAGGAGCCAACGAATCTGCGAACGGCGCTAATCTCAGGCCTCGGCGGCGCGCCGCCAAATAGACACCCACACCGCCAAGGGCAACGGCACCCCAGATTCCCAGACCTCCTTCCCAAATGAAGAGAGCCTTGATCGGGTCCTTTCCGGGAGCGAAATACAGCTGATAGTCAGTGATGACGTGGTAGAGGCGCCCACCCAAAATGCCAAAGAAAACCGCCCACATGGCAACATCGACACTGACATCTTCCGGACCTCCCTTGGCTCGGTACCGCTTATCCATCCACCACCAGGCGATCACGATGCCAAGAATGATGGCAAGGGCGTATGCCCTGAGGGGAATCGGACCGAGATGCCAGACCGCCTGAGCGGGTGACGGAATTGATGCGAGGACCATGGTGCTCCTAGATAGATAACACAGCTACCTCGCCAAGTGTACTGACGAGGTAGCTGTGTCGGTAGCGTGGTTATTCTCGCTTCGGAAGGCTGAGAGATCCCGCCCATAGCGTGTGGACCACTGCGGATACAGCGGAGTCCTGCCTAGTGGCGCACCCTCTTAGCTGGGTACCTACCAGCTTCTTTATTGGGAACTCTCAGTCGTATTGCTGCCAAGTATCGCCTCCCCTTCCGAGGTAATCGTCTCAGACGAGACCAAATCCGAGGCTCCGGACTCGAGCGTTGCCGTCCAGTTTTCGACGGAAGTGGCCAGTGCGCCGCCGTCGATCAAAGATGCCTGAAGTTCGGCTAATTTGGCGTCATAAAGAGCCGACCAATCTGCGTTCGCTTGAAATGCCGTCACCAAAGGGTTGCTTCGGCTCATCCCTGGCCCACCCATATTTCCCGCGCCGGGGTTGAATCCTTCGGGAGCTCCTTCAGGCGGTGCAAAGCCTTCTGGCATTTCACCTTCGGGGACGTTGGTCCCGTTGCCAAAGTCTGGCCTGCCACCCTCTGGTATTCCTCCTTCTGGCATTTCGGGCATCGTTCCGTCGCCGAAATCGGGCCTGCCGCCTTCCGGCATCGCTCCGTCTCCACCCATTCCTGGCATACCGCCGCCCACACCCCCGAAGGCTAGGTTGTGATCCCACGCCACCACGGTGAACTTGTTCGTTGCCGAGTCCCAGAACAAATACGAGTTGTTTCCCGGCCCATCGATATTGTCGAAGTTATTGATGACGTCTTCGAAAGCCAAGTAGGTGGCGAAAGAATCGATATCTACGAGATCCGGCAATTGCGCAGCAATTTCCTCCTCCGTACCGTTGTTGATGAGATCGAGCAACGCGATGAGTGGCGCATAGTTGTCCGCACCCGCTTCGATATCGAACGAGGAAGAGTAGTCGCCATCTTCCCCGTTCCAGTCCCAGGTGCCATCTGATTCAGACTTGTAGAGAACACTGTCCGCACCGGCGTCGGGGAAATAGTTGTGCACCCAGGTGTCGTCAAGATTCTGCACGGTGAGCCGCAGTGTTTCGTCACCGCCATTGACAGAGAAACGCGTGGCTATTGCCTGGGTCGAAGCAAGTCCCGCATCTGTTAGCAGATCAAGTGCAACAGCTTCGTTCATTGACGTCTCACTGGAGTTGGAACGAACGGTAAAGTCGGAGATTCCCTTAAACTGCTGGTCGTCGACGTATTTATCAAGCCGGATGCGGAAAGGTAGGTCCTGGGCCGGTGTATCCACCGAGATGCCACGCAGTGAGGAGTTGCCCTTAAGTTTGAGTCCCACATCCGTAAAGGTCTCGCCATCGATCGTCACCGAACCGTGGATCCACTCCTTTTCTCCGGTGTCCAAGAAGACTTGGATCATGTCGCTCAGCGAAGAGTCATCGACTGTCACCGCAATCGTGTGAACCGTTGTCGCATCCAGTTGCGCGGCTGTGTCAGCTGTGCCGGTGCTTGTCTCTGAGGGAGCGGCCGTCGCGGAGGAACTCGCCGTACTGGAAGCACTCGGCGAAGAATGACCGCAGCCCCCGAGCACCATGACGGATGCTGCGAGGGCTGCGGCTAGTTTTGCACGGGAATTAGTCATGCTCCGAGTATGAGCGCGCTCCCTATGAGTGGTTGTGGCCGTTCCTGTGTAGAACTTAAGAATTTTCTGCGTTTACAAATGTGTTCCGTGGGCGCCGGCAGCAAGTTCCTCGGCCGTTTCACGCAGTGAACGCAGGGCGACGGCCTCGTCCTCTTCAAAGAGGCAGCGAACCAACGCCGAACCGACGATCACACCATCCGCGTATCCTGCGACCTCCCGTGCCTGCTCCGCATTGGACACTCCAATACCCACGCACACCCGGTCAGCTCCAGCGGCGCGCGTACGCTCAACCAGAGTGCGAGCACCAGAGTCGAGTGAATCTCGGGTTCCCGTTACGCCCATGGTCGATGCCGCATAGACAAATCCACGCGAGGACTTCGCCGTCAGGGTCAGGCGCGCGTCACGCGACGACTGCGCCACGAGGAAGATACGGTCAAGGCCATACTCATCCGAGGCAGCGATCCACTCCCCTGCCTCCTCCGGAATAAGATCCGGGGTGATCAGCCCCGCCCCACCGGCGTTTGCAAAGTCGCGCGCAAACTTATCCACGCCGTACTTAAAGATGAGGTTGTAGTAGGTCATGATAAGTGGGACGGCGCCCTCGTTCGCGACCGCCTCAACGCCACGGAAGACGTCCCTCACTCGGAAACCACCGGCCAGCGCACGCTGCCCAGCGGCCTGGATCACGCCACCGTCCATTGACGGATCAGAGTACGGCAAGCCGAGTTCGATGATATCGGCGCCGGCACGGGCCAGCTCCTGGGCGGCGCGAATACCACGGTCGGTGTCCGGGAAACCAGCGGGCAGATAACCCACGAAAGCCGCCGCGCCCTGCTCCTTGCGGGCATCAATTCTTGCGCCAGTCTTCACAGTTCCTCGCCCTTTCCTTCAATACCGAAGAAGTGCATGGCCGTCTCTACGTCCTTGTCCCCGCGACCGGAGAGGTTAACGAGAATCAACGGCGCAGGTTCTCCCGCTTTCTGGGCCTCGAGGCCCAGCTTGAGCGCTCCAGCCAAAGCGTGCGAGGACTCAATGGCCGGAATAATGCCCTCTTCGCGGCACAGCAGACGGAACGCTTCCATCGCTTCGTCGTCGTTAATGGGGCGGTACTCAGCGCGCCCAATCGTTGATAGCCACGCGTGCTCAGGACCCACGCCGGGGTAATCGAGACCGGCGGAGATCGAGTGAGAAGCGATCGTCTGGCCGTCGGCGTCCTGCATGAGGAAAGACTTCGACCCCTGGAACACGCCAATGGTTCCGGCGTTGATCGAAGCAGCGGTGCGCCCCGAATCTAGGCCTTCGCCACCGGCCTCAAAACCGTAGAGGCGAACCATCGGGTCATCAAGGAAGGCGTTAAACATACCAATGGCGTTCGAGCCGCCACCAATGCAAGCGCAGACGATGTCCGGAAGACGTCCGGTCAGCTCAAGAACCTGGGCACGGGCTTCCTCTCCAATGATCTTCTGCAGATCGCGTACCAGCTCCGGGAAAGGATGCGGGCCCGCGGCGGTGCCAAAGATGTAGTTGGTGGAATCGACATTCGTTACCCAGTCGCGGAACGCCTCGTTGATGGCATCCTTGAGGGTGGCCGAACCCGCCGTTACCGAGATGACTTTAGTTCCGAGAAGTTCCATGCGGGCAACATTGAGCGCCTGGCGCCGCACGTCCTCGGCACCCATATAAATGACACACTCCAGCCCGAGGAGCGCCGCCGCCGTCGCTGTCGCGACGCCGTGCTGGCCCGCGCCGGTCTCCGCAATGACGCGAGTCTTGCCCACAGCCTTCGTGAGAAGTGCCTGGCCTAGCACGTTATTAATCTTGTGCGAGCCGGTGTGATTGAGGTCCTCTCGCTTGAGAATGATGCGGGCATCCCCGGCATGCTTGGAGAACTTGGGAACCTCAGTGATAATCGACGGACGGCCCGAGTAGGTGCGATGCAAATGGTCAAGCTCGCTACGAAACTCCGGATCCACCTTGAGACGCTGCCATGCTTCAGTGAGATCGTCCAGCGCCGCCATGAGCGCTTCGGGAAGGAAACGCCCACCAAATTCTCCGAAGTACGGACCGGGAACGGTCCCGAGTGTTTCAGTCACGATTATCTCTCCATCGCATCGAGGGACGGATGCTGGCCCACGGCCACCATGTCCCGAATTGCTGCGCGCGGATCGCCGCTTGTTACGAGGGCCTCGCCCACGAGGACGGTGTCGGCACCGGATCGGGCGTAGTTGACAACGTCCTGCGGCCCTCGCACACCCGACTCCGCCACGCGGATGATGTGATGGGGCAGGATGTCCACAACTTCGTCGAAGACCGAACGATCCACGTCCAGAGTCTTGAGGTTACGGGCATTGACACCGATGACGCGAGCCCCGGCATCGATAGCGCGGCGGGCCTCCTCGCGATCGTGGGTCTCTACCAGCGCGGTCATGCCGAGCGAGTGAATACGCTCAATGTAGGACGTCAGCACCGTCTGCTCCAGCGCCGCAACGATAAGCAGAACCATGTCCGCTCCGTGCGCACGCGCCTCCCAAATTTGGTAGGGGGTAACGATGAAATCCTTGCGCAGCACGGGGATATCCACGCGGGCACGCACGGCGTCCAGATCGGCGAGCGTGCCATCAAAGCGCCGCTCCTCTGTGAGCACCGAAATAGCGGCAGCTCCACCGGCCTCGTAGGCTTCGGCGAGTGCGGCAGGATCCGCGATGGCGGCCAAGGCACCCTTTGATGGGCTCCGACGCTTGCACTCGGCAATGATAGTGACACTGCGATGGTCTCCCCCACGCAGTGCTGCCTCCGCATTAAGCGCACCGGGAATCCGGGAGGCGCGCTCCTTGAGCTGATCGAGGCTCACCTTGGCTTCACGCCGAGCCAGATCCTCACGAACACCAGCAATGATGCTGTCTAACACCGTTGTCATGCTTCCTCCGTCCCTTCGGACACACCATATCCCGTGACGCCCGCAACAGGTGAATCCTGTCCATCACGAGCCTTACGCGCGTCAACCTGTGCCAGAGTTCCGGCAATCTGAATGGCCCGCACGGCGGCAGCCGCCTTATTCTTGGACTCAATGAACTCCGTTTCTGGCACTGAGTCCGCCACGATTCCAGCACCGGCTTGGACCGAGGCGCGACCGTGGGAAATAACCGCGGTGCGGATGGCAATTGCCAGATCAGCATTGCCGTTGAAGTCGAAGTATCCAATGACGCCGCCGTAAATGCCACGGCGCGCGGGTTCCAATGCGTCGATAATTTCGATGGCGCGCGGCTTCGGCGCACCCGAGAGGGTGCCAGCCGGGAAGGTTGCGGCAAGGCAATCCACCGCGCGCACGCCTTCCGCCAACTCACCCGAGACCGTCGATGAGATATGCATAATGTGGCTGTACCGCTTGATTTCCATCAGCTCAATTACCTCGACGGTGCCTGGTACACACACCTTGGCGAGGTCGTTACGGGCCAAGTCCACAAGCATGACATGTTCGGACAGCTCCTTGGGATCGGCGAGAAGCTCTTCGGCAAACTCGCGATCCTCCGTCAACGTCCGCCCACGTGGGCGCGAACCGGCGATGGGGAACGTCGTTACTCGCCCCTCGTCGAGGCGCATCAACGTTTCGGGAGATGAGCCGACGACGGCGAAGCCCTCCTCCGTTCCGTCCGCCAACCGCAGGCAGTACATATAGGGACTGGGATTGATGGTACGCAGGACGCGGTACACATCAAGCGGATCCGCCGGGCAGTCGATGTCCGCACGCTGGCTCAGCACCACCTGGAACACCTCGCCATCACGGATTGCTTCTTTACCCAAACACACCGCTTCCTCGAAGTCAGCTTGGCTGGTCCGTAGCTCAGGCTGTACTTCGGTCTCAACATCAGCAACTCGCTTCACCGCGTGCAACGGCTCTGGGCGCTGCAGGGCAGCTTCCATCTCAGCAAGTCGAGCGCGGGCACGCGAATATGCGCCCTCCACACCGTCGGCGGTGTTGTTGGAGTTCACCGCATTAGAGATAAGCCAGACGGTCCCGTCCTGATGATCCACCGCGACCATGTCAGTCGTCAGACACATGACAGCATCCGGAATGTCGAGTTCGCGCTGTGCCTTGCGGGTAAGCTTCGGCTCCCAATCAAAAAGAGTGTCCCAACCAAGTGCACCCACAAGACCGCCGGTCAACGGTGGTAAGCCGGGGAAGGCCTTCGTCGTGAGGGCGTCCAGGGCCGAGGCGAGAAGCTGTGTCGTCGGCCCTTCAACCTCCAAACCGAGCGGGACCTCTCCCTCCCAGCGAGCCGTACCCTCGCGCGCAATCAACTGGGCCTGCGAGCGGACGCCCACAAATGACCAACGATTCCACGAGCCATCATGCTCGGCAGACTCGAGAATAAACGTTCCCGTACCCTCCGCGAGGCGACGAAAAATGCCGGTGGGGGCGGCGTCGTCGATGAGGAGCTTCTCCACCACCGGAATGACGCGCCGGGACTGTGCCAGCTCGGTAAATTCTTCGAGGGAGGGCCAGACGGCGCCCCAAGCCAGATGTGCTGGTCCGTCGTGTGCGCTCATGCGTCCTCCCCTGTGTCGATGTTCGTCGTAGTGTCTTCCGCGATGAGGTCATTCACCGCGACAAGATCTCCACCCGCATCAAAGCAGGTGCGCGTTCCAGTGTGGCAGGCGGCGCCCACCTGTTCGGCACGGACCAGCACGCAATCGCCGTCGCAATCGAGCTGGACGCGCCGTACGAGCTGGACGTGTCCCGAAGTATCTCCCTTACGCCAGTACTCCTGACGCGAACGGGACCAGAACCAGACCCGGCCGCTGCTCAAGGTGCGCGCGAGGGCGACGTCGTTCATGTAACCAACCATGAGGACATCGCCATTCTTGGCGTCTTGAATGACTGCGGCAATGAGACCTGCGGAATCGAACTTGAGGCGCTCGCGCAGACCTACTGGGAGTTCATCCTTCATCGAACTTCGAATCCCTCCGAACGCAGGTGGTCCTTGACCTGCTGAATTGTTAATGTACCAAAATGGAAAACTGAAGCGGCGAGAACCGCGTCGGCTCCGGCACGCACGGCGGCGGAGAAATCCTCCACCTTGCCCGCTCCGCCCGAGGCGATGAGTGGCAGGTGCGAGACCTCGCGGATCGCGGCGGTCATTTCCAGGTCGAAGCCGGATTCGGTGCCGTCGGCATCCATAGAATTGAGCAGGATCTCCCCCGCGCCCAGGTCCTCGCCACGGCGAGCCCATTCGAGGGCATCAATGCCGGTGCCACGCTTACCCGCGTGGGTGGTCACCTCGTAGCCGGACGGCGTGACAGTATCGCCCGTGACACGGCGCGCGTCGAGCGAGAGCACAACAACCTGGTTGCCGAACTGGTTCGCAATCTCGGTGATGAGTTCCGGGCGAGCCACGGCGGCGCTATTGATCTCAATCTTGTCCGCGCCTGCTTCCAGCAGCACGCGCACATCCTCGACGGTGCGAATTCCGCCACCCACGGTGAGGGGTACGAAGACCTGCTCGGCAGTCTGGCGCACCACGTCCAGCATGGTGCCGCGGCCTTCCTTGGTTGCCGAGACATCAAGGAACGTCAGCTCATCTGCCCGGTCACGATCGTAGACGCGTGCCAACTCAACTGGATCACCCGCATCTCGCAGGTTCCGGAAATTGACCCCTTTAACGACTCGTCCCGCCGAGACGTCCAAACAGGGGATAACGCGAACGGCGACTGCCATCGTGCTCCTCTCACTGTGCTAGTTGAGATCACGCCGACCGTAGTCGCGCCACGAAATCTCCCGACCAGATTACCCCGGATATGCTGGGGTTCATGTTTCCGTCCAGAGAAGATGCTGTTTCCAGAGTCGTCGCGGCGCTCGTATCCGGCTCATTTCCAATGATTGTGTCCGTTGATGGCCGCTCGGGTGCGGGCAAGACCACGCTTGCGCGGGAGATTGAGACGCAGGTTGTTGCGGACTGCCCGGGGCTCAGGGTTGTCTCTGTCGAGGTGGAGTGCTTCATTGAGGGATGGGAAGGATTGGTCGAGGGCGTCCATCGAGTCGCCTCCGAGATCGCTTCCCCATTCCGACATTCTGGGTATGCGCGGACGCAGGCGTGGGACTGGCATCGAGGCGTGTGGGGCGAGACAACAACGATTGGCCCCGCGGACGTGTTGTTGGTTGTGGGATGTGGATCCTCTAGCGCCGCGCTGGCGCCGTACGTGGATGTCTCGGTATGGGTCGAGACCGCGGAGGACGTGCGCCGGGCGCGGGTGACAGCGCGCGAGGGGGACCCTTCATCCTGGTGGGAGCTGTGGGCAGCACAGGAAAAGGTGTTGCTGGAGGAACGAGATTCGCGCGCACTCGCTACTTACGTGGTGGAGCAACTAGATACTTTGCCGACGTAGGCCGCCTAGAGAAAAACGTCAGCTCGTGGACGGAAAGATGTTGCCACTTCAGCTACGAGACGCGGTCAAGATAGGCGTTATCCAGCGACAAATAACTTCGGTCACCTAGAACTTGGAGTCGTAGTGGCTCTTGGCGTCGAAGACACTGTCGTGCTCGGAGTCGCGGAATTTTTCGAGCTAGTACTGCTCGGCGTCGTCGTTGCGCTCGGACTCTTCGTATTACTCGGAGTACTCGTCACCTTCGGACTCTTGGTACCGCCCGGAGTTTCCTTCGACTTTTCGTCGGCATCGATACTGTCATAAATTCCCAGAATATCGACGACGGCGAATCGATCACCCGTGCCCGACGCCTGCGCGCTAGGAATCAACACGACAACCCGCGATCCGACTTTCTGATCCGTCAATCCGATGCGCAGGCCATCCATCACGCCGGGTAGCTCCAAAACGATGGGCACCCGATCTTTCCAGGTACTGTCGAGAACGGTCCCCTTCTCGTCACCAACAAGGTATTGGACAACAACGTCGTCATCATCCGACACCTGCGCCCCGGTGCCCTCAATCAACGGCACGACAGCCAAATCTGACACCGCGCCGCCACCGGATACCACGTGAGGGGCACCGTCGACGATCTCAATCTTGGGAGTTCCGGCCGGAGGCTTTGTAGGGAGCGGAACCTCCGTGCCACTGGCCACTGTGCTGAGAATATCGACGACGACGAGTTCCGCCGCGTTCTGTCCCGGCACCAGTCCTGGCCGAACAACCAGCAATCGGCTACCCTCACGGGCACCGACAACGAGGTCACCCACCTCACCAAGCCCTTCAAGATTCGCCGTCGTCAAACGAATCGCGCCCGTGGGTTCGATGATCTCACCCGTGCGGGAATCAAACGACGTCGCTCGCACGAGGACCGTGCCATCAGCAACGATCTTCGGCCCCTCGCCCGCAACGAGCGTCTCGACACTCATCTCATCGGGGACGCTCTCTACGGATAGGGTGACGGGCGCGCCTAACTCACCGTTGACGGTCACATCAAGCGTGTCATTCTGCGACGAGCAGCCGCCAAGTAGTGCGACCGCCAACAGGAGAGCTAGGCCGAGTCGTTTCACCCATCCATCTCCGCCATGAGGGCCTCGGCCTGTGTATCGACCGTGGCAAACGGATCCTTGAGAACCACCGTGCGGGCTCCACGCGCCTCCATGAGCCGCAGGTTCATCCAGTCGGCCATGTAGTCACGGCGAGTCTCTTGTGCTTTGCGTACAAACTCGCCGCGAATCTTGGCGCGGGTGGTCTGGGGAGGCGTAGCTTTTGCGTTCTCAGCCGCACCCTCCGGAAGAAGAGTGCGTAGTAGGCCGCTTGCTTCCATCGAGGTGCGCAGTCCGCCTGTGGTGACATCGTGATAGGCGAGATTGAGGCGTGCGATGCGCGGGTCGTCGAGCGACATCCCGCCGCGCTCCTGGTAGCGCTGGATGAGCGTCAGCTTGGCTGCCCAATCGATTTCCTGGGCGATACTCGCGAAGTCCTGCGCCTCGACGGCGTCAATGGTGCGACCCCAGAGGTCGAGTGCGTAGGCTCGTAGCTCACCGACGTCGGACAAGTAGCCCTTGCGCTCAAAGTGGCGGAGCACGGCCTCGCGGACCCGGCGCTGAATCTCAATCGGCGTGATGGTCCCACCGGCAGCCAACTCTAGCGGTACACGGCCGGTGAGATCTTGGCTGGTGGCGCGAATAGCAGCCATCGGATCGGCCAGGGTGAGATTCGGCAAGATTCCGCCATCTTCGATCATCACGAGGATAGCCTCGGTGGCCGCCATTTTGAGGGCTGTTGTTGGCTGCGCCACGTTGGTATCACCCACGATCACGTGCATACGGCGATACAGCTCGGCGTCGCCGTGTGGTTCATCACGAGTGTTAATCATCGGGCGCGAGCGTGTAGACGCGGACGAGATAGCGTCCCACATCTGGCGGGCGCGCTGCGAAAACTCGTAGGTGACGGCGCCGTCGTCGTCGGTCGCCAAATGGCCCGCCCCAACAATAATCTGGCGGGTCACGAAATAAGGCAGCATCGTCGAAATCCGAGTGCGGAAATCGGGGCGGCGGCGCACCAGGTAGTTCTCGTGGCAGCCGAAGGAGTTACCCTGCGCATCCAGATTGTTGCGGAAGAGGTGGATCTGGCCGGGAATGCCTTTCTTGACCAGTTCCTCGTTCGCCCGGGTGGCGAGGTCTGCGAAGAGCAGGTCCCCCGCGCGGTCATTGGCGAGAAGGTCCTCAACCGAGTCACACTCGGCCGTTGCGTACTCAGGATGGGAGCCGACGTCGAGGTAGAGACGCGCCCCATTACTCAAGAAGGTGTTGGTGGAGCGCCCCATCTCGATGACGGGTTGGAACAAAAGCTGGGCTGCTTCCTCCGGGTCAAGCGGCGGAACGCCCCCCTGTGTTGAGGCGCAAGTGAGACCAAATTCCGTCTCAATGCCCATGACACGACGTGGAATCACTGGCCACCCTTTTGCACGAAGCCCTGCACGAAGGCCGAGGCATTCGATTCCAGGACGGAATCGATCTCGTCGAGCAGCGAATCAACCGGGTTGACCTGCGCTTGCACCTGCGGCAGCTCCACCTCGGAAACCTCTTCGGTCTGGCGGCGGGGCTGGGCGAATTCCTGACTGGACATACTATCTCCTCATTCTTCCTGGTCACGCGAGTCGACGCGTGCCTACTTCTTCTCACCGCTCGTCAACCGGATGAGGAAATCCTCCACCGACGACGAGCCTTCCAAAATTTCTCCCACAAGCGCCGAGGTGGCGCGGGCGGGGCGAGTGGTGGGCAGGCGCACAAGGTCTCGATAACCCGGGACGTCGAGAACGATGCCATCCCATCCGGCGGCCGCAACGTTGGCCGGGTACCGCTCGATGAGTCCACCGCGCAGGTAGGCGCGGGTGGACTCAGGCGCATGCTCTGCTGCGTAGGCCACCTCCGCCTGTGAGAAGATGCGCTCGATCTGACCGGCGGCATCCAGCTTGGCCACGATGGAACGTTCCGGGCGTAGGTCGTGCCATTGCAGGTCAAGCGCGCGCAGCTTGTCGTTATCCCAATTCAACCCGCCTCGCTGACGCATACCTTCGAGAAGCTGGTACTTGGCTACCCACTCCACCTGCGGGGCAGCCGCAAAGATGTTGGTGCGCAGTGTATCGATCACCTGCTGCCAGCGGGTGAGAATCTCTTCGGTGTCGAAGTCGGGTTCACCGCGCTGCTCGATCGCCTTACGAATGATGTCGAGATAGATCTGCTGGATATCGAGCGCCGTCTTGGAGGAACCATCGTGCATATCGACGGCGGTGCGCAAAGTCGGATCGTGCGAGATGCGCCAGGTGGCGTCCACGGCGTCGTCGAGCATGAGCGACTCAAGATCGAGCGGGATCTCGCCAGTTTCGAGAAGCCAAAGGACGAGCGAGGTGGTGCCGACCTTGAGCAGATTGGAGACGTCAAAGAGGTTAGCGTCTCCCCCGATAACGTGCAGGCGGCGCCAGTCCTCGGGGTCGGCGTGCGGTTCGTCGCGGGTGTTGATGATCGGACGGTTGAAGGTGGTCTCCAGGCCGACGTCGTTCTCCACGTAGTCAGCACGCTGAGAGATCTGGAAGCCGGCAACCTCGCTGCGCTGGCCGAGGCCTACACGACCCGCGCCGCAGATAACCGGACGGGTGACGAAGAAGGGCGTGAGGTAACGGATGATGTCGATAAATTCGACCTCGCGGCGCATGAGGTAATTCTCGTGCGAGCCGTACGAGGCTCCCTTACCGTCCACATTGTTCTTGTAGACGACGACCTCGCGGCCCTGCCCCCGCAGCAGGTCCATGGCTTCGACCATGATGTGCTCGCCTGCGCGATCCCACAGGACAGCTTCGCGCGGGTTCGCTGTTTCGGGTGAGGAGTACTCGGGGTGAGCGTGGTCCACGTAAAGGCGTGCGCCGTTGGTGAGCACCGCGTTCGCTGCACGAGCGCGAACCATTTCACCGTTGCGAGGGCGGGCCAGGCGGGTGAGGCGAGAGCCCACGCGCGTCTTCTGGACGTCGTCGGCCGACGGAGCGAGGTATTCCGGGTCGTCGGTCAGCTGAGAGGGATGCGCGGCAGCCCTTTCGAGGCGGTAACCACGGGCGTCGTTGAGCGGATCTTCACCGTGGAAATCCCACTTGATCGCGCCCGCACCGCCGCTGGCGGTACCGCCAGCTCCGTAAGCCTCAACGATATGGGCGGACAGCGCGACGGGATTGGCGTATGGCTCGGCGGGTTCCAGGATTCCGAACTCGGTCTCCATGCCGATAATGCGCTTGGCGGTCATAGGATTCCTTCCGGGACGACGTCGTTCCATTCCTGGACTCCGCGGGCACGCGGCTCAGGTGCCGTAACCGCGATATCGCCGCGTCCGAGCGGGCGAACCATGGTGACTCGTTCGCCGCGTGAACGGCCGTTGACGCGAGCCCACTCGTCCGGGTTGCTAATCGTGGCAAGTTCCTCGTTCTCACGAGTTTCTTCGACGACGGCGGCGAGGATGTGCTTCTCGGAGAGGCCGCGCTCACCGGTGGCCAGCAGGTCCTTGATCGCTAGTTTCTTGGCACGATCCACGATGGCTGCCAACATAGCGCCGGACACGAAATCGCCGATGTAGAGGACCTCACGCTGCCCATCCGCGTAGTACACCTCGACGTACTCGTTCTCGGGCGTGCGAGCGAAGAGAGCCTCGACCGCGATAGAACGCAGCTCACGCACTGCTTCCTCTGCGGAACCGTAGCGGGCGATCTCGTCCTTGTGGATCGGCAGGTTGGAGGTGAGATAGCGGGCAAGAATATCCACGCAGCCGTTGTACCCGGGGCGCTCGATGCGGATTTTTACGTCGAGGCGGCCGGGACGCAGGATCGCAGGATCGATCATATCCTCACGGTTGGAGGCGCCGATGACGATGACGTTGTCCAGCTGTTCGACGCCGTCGATCTCCGCGAGAAGCTGCGGCACGACGGTGGTCTCGACGTCCGAGGAAATGCCGGAGCCGCGGGTACGGAAGAGCGCTTCCATCTCGTCAAAGAAGATGACCACCGGGATACCGTGGGCGGCGCGGTCGCGGGCGCGCGAAAAGATCTCGCGAATCTGGCGCTCGGTTTCACCGACGTACTTGTCGAGAAGCTGCGGGCCCTTGATGTTGAGGAAGTAGGAGCGCGCGGTGGCGTGGCCGGATCTTTCGGCGGCGTTGCGGGCCAGCGAGGTGGCAACAGCCTTCGCGATGAGTGTCTTTCCACAGCCTGGAGGGCCGTAGAGAAGCACGCCCTTGGGAGGCTTGAGTCCGTGCTCGCGATACAGTTCCGGCTGCTCGAACGGCAGCTCGACGGTGTCCTTGATCTGCTCGATCTGCGGACCGAGACCACCAATATCCTCGTAGGACACGTCAGGAACCTCTTCGAGCAACAGATGCTCGACGTCCGGGCGCTCGACGTGTTCGAGAATGAAACCGTTGCGCAGGTCCGCGAGAACGGTGTCGCCGACGCGGAGGCGATCGGGGTCAAGGCGGCCGGCGATGTGAAGGATGCGGGATTCGTCCGCGTGAATCTTGACGAGGACGCGGCGAGGGTCGACGACGAGTTCAATCGTCACGACCGTGCCAGTATCTTCGTATCCCGCAACGCCGACGACGACGAGCTGCTCGTTGAGTCGCAACTCCTGCCCGGCCCGCAAGGTGTTGATATCAACGCGGGACGCAGCAGCGACATTCATCTTGCGGCCACCCACAAGCGCGTCGACCGAGTGATCTTCGTGGCGGGCAGCCAGGAAGGTGGCAAACGATGCCGGGGGTCGAGAAAGGGAATCCAATTGCTCGCCAAGATCGCGAATGCGGTCGCGGGCGGAGACAAGGGAGGAGGCAAGACGCTCGTTCTTTTCCTCGAGGGAGACAACTTGCTGGCGCAGCTCATACAGCTCGCCGGGACCAGTCTGGGACATCACGGCCTTTCTCTATCTACCGGATCCACTTTAGTGCAGATATGCAGAAGAGCGCCGTGTCCTCCACGACAGATGAACGTGGGAGTTGCCGAAATTCTGGCTAAATGTTGCGGTAAACCCTAGAAAAGGCCGAAACAAGCTAGTGGCGGATAAATAAGGCGGGGGCACAACAAGAGATATACATGAGACGCGGACCACGCCTTTTGCTGTCTCTATGGCGTATGGCGTATGGCGTATGGCGTATGGCGTATGGCGTATGGCGTATGGCGTATGGCGTATGGCGTATGGCGTATGGCGTATGAAGAAGTGTTTGGCCGTTTGAGGGAGCCGTCAAGACTCACCGGTGGCATATAACAGCTGCGGCGTCTAATTCGACAAGGCACGGCCACGTTTGTCGATGCGTGGACACGCCCCTAACAACGCTAACCTTTATCCGTTTGCTATCCGGTAAGGACAGCTTCCGCTTCTCTGATCTCAAATGGTGCACTGGCCGTGGAAGCGATCGTTGTTCCCGCGACCGGATAGGTAGTTCCCAGTACTGTAAAAGTCGCTGACCATTCCACGGTCAAGCCAACCGAAACGTTGGAGCGAGCCTTTCGATAGGTATGTGTTACTTCACCATCGGGCCACGCCCCTCCAGGACTGACGGTATCGAATGCGGCGGAACCATCTCCAGCGTCCCATGTGTATCCAATGGGCATGAGATGCACGGTTACTTGCTGCCCTAAAACGGTGAGTTGCCGATCGTGGGCAACCGCATCCGCCTCGAAGTAGACCGGCTTGTTGACATACACCCACGCTCGATTCGGACTAATAGAAACATGTCCAGCATCCGTCACGAGACGCTTTACGTCGGAGAGCGTCACAAGGTTCGCCGGATTGATCACTATGGCGGCTCCTGCACCGCCAGCTGGAGCCTCTGGCAAGACCAGATCGGTGATCACGAATGTGGCTTTATACCGTTCACGCGAAATAGCATCGGGAAAAGTCTTCTCTAGGAACTCGTCCAACTCCTTTTCGCCTCTAATAATGAGAGTCCCATTCGACATCTGGGCAACGGTATCGCCGGCAAACCCTCCGGCTTCAATAAGAAAGGACTGATCTGAGGGAAGGGATGAGACGCCATCGCTATTATTTCCACCTGAACCTGGTTCAAAACCAGTAGTTTTTCCCCCTATCAAGACTCCATCTTCATCTGAGTTTCCCCAAATGTCGATTGGAAGACTTCCAGCACTGGAAGCGCCACTTAAACCGATTCCTAAGAGGATCGCAAGCGAACACTTGAACATCAACCTCCAAAAAGAACAACGATTCATTACTCGTTCCCCCGCGCCGATGAGGAGGTCTCTGGCTTTGACGCTTGAATTGCGTCGATCTCCCATGACTCACGCCTAGTTACTGCAAAACCCATCGTCAGGGTTTCTGGTTCCACATGACCGTTACCGTTCTCTTCAGTGAAATATTCATAGGCTCCACGAGTCATCTCGAGTTCGACGTTGTATTGGAGTGGGGTTTCGCTAAGGAGGCGTATCCGAGGATTGTCAATGGTGATTTCAGGCATTTCCGACCACCCTCCCTTTTCATAGAAGGCTGTCGGTGTCTCAATCATTCGTTTACAAGCTTCACAATCCGCACTGGAGAGTTCTTTAAGTTCTACCGTTGAGCCCGATGCAGCAGCATATCCCGTCAATTTCAAGAAATATTCCGCCGCTGCGACCGCGCCAGCTTCGTCGGCATTATCCATCGCCGCGGGGCGCTCAGGTGGGTCCACATCGACCGGAGGAGTCGGCTTCTGCTCAGGGGTTGGCGTTTCGCTCGGCGATTCAGAAGCATTGAGCTCCTTCACAGAGGCTGTTGGGCTTGGGGTCGGCTTCGTATTACCCTCACCACAGCCGCTCAGTCCAACTGCAATAAGCACAGCACCCAGAGCCGCCCCAACAATCGATTTCTTCACCACAACTCCGTCCATTCGAAATCATCTAGTGCTGACGCTAACAACTCCCGCTCAAACGTGCAGGAACAATTAACAATCTGTGGATAACCTACTGCTCTTTAAGTCGAATGGAATCGACGGACCTGGCATCAGGCAAGTCCTCAACAGCACCCAAGACCCACCGATCAGAATAGGTGACGGCGAATGCCATGATCTTGACGTCCGCATTTACCGAATGCAATTCGCCATCTCCGCTCACGTACCGATAGCTCTTTATAAGAAAATCCAGTACAACGACATGCCGATTGGGACTCTCCTCCCTTTGAAGATCGTTACTGTCATAAACCTCGATCTCTGGCATGGTTGTCCAATACCCGCCACTGTCATAAAAGTTCTTGATCCGGGCAACATAATCGGAACAACTTGCACATTCTTCGCCGGACACTGCCTCAAGTTCGGTGGTGTCACCGCTGGCCGCAGCGTAGACGGAGAGCCTATAGAAATATTCGGCTGCCGCCACTGCACCATCATGGCCTGGATCATCTAAGGCAGCAGGAGGCTCGGGTGGCTCCAAGACTGGACGGTCACGCAACGGTTCCGGATTCGCACTCAACACCTGCACATTAGCTGTCTCGCTCGCCGATGGCATCGGCTCTTTATCACCACAACCACTCAGTCCCACCAGCACGCCGACCGCACTCGAGATACACATCATTCTCATCTGCCACCGTGTCATGACACCTTCTTCCCGCATCGCCCCGCCACCGTGGCGATTCCACTCCAGAAAACCTCCACAACAGCATCTTTCTAGCGAAAGCTAACAACTCCCACACAAACGCGCAGAAGCCATCAACAGTTGTGGAAAAGAAAAATAGCGCACGCCACTATCTGCTATTGACGCACCTCACGTGCGATGGACATAGTCAAATCCGCCGACCCGATACAACCAGTCCGAAAACCAAACTCGACCCATACTCAACGTCGGCGGTGACACCATACGGCCAGCCTGCTCTCGGCAAAGAGCACCGCCCTTCTTTAATCCTTCCCATACTCACTTGCAATGGTTTCCGATCCTTCGTTAATCGTTCCTTTTCGCCGCTTTCACCTTTTCCGCTACTTCCTCCTCGTCCAGCGCTTCCTCCATCTGCTCCGATCCACCACTACTTTCATTTACCCTGACCGAGACTCATGCAACGTCACCCCAATCAGCGCGCCGCTCGGCCGATAGAAAGCAAACCCACCAGCGTGATGCACGATCGTTATTTCGTCGCGATGAATCACCTCATGATGGTGCCAGCACAGCATGACCGCATTGTCGACGACCGTCTTTCCACCCTTCTCCCACTGCTGCGCATGGTGGATCTGGCTCATGGATACTCCCCGATCACACCCAGGGAAACGGCATGAACGATCACGCGCATGAATCGCGCGCGTCTGCGTCGTGCTAAAAAGGCGTTGAGCATGCGATGCATCAAGGGGCTCACCGCGAGCGCTCATCACGACACGAACAAGACTCGAATCGCACAGCAACTGGGCGAGTTTCGATGGTACAAGCGGTGTTCCGTCCTCCAAGATCGCAGAAGGAAACCCAGCGAGCATGTTGGGATCAGTTCCGGCCCGAATCACCGCGAGCACTCGCCCGAGTTGTTCGGTTACCTCGGCACGCCCC
>JBDIAV010000001.1:0-101037 GCA_039812645.1 Actinomycetaceae bacterium | reverse complement strand
CACCACCTCAACACCCCTTTCGAAGCATCTCAGTACTCGTTACCGCGTCCCGGCGACAGGTAAAAACACTACCCACCCAACCCACCACCGTCAAACCACAACCACGAGACCCCCCTCACACCTTCGACTTTCCGTTGATATCTTGCCGAAAAGTTCCTCTAGTTTAGACGGGGTGTCTCGAAGATTCATGGACACGACATAGAAAACCGGTGGGGCCGATATCGGCCCCACCGGTCCACATCACACACATGCAGCTCACTTATGAGCTCACACGAATCACTCCGAGGTTCTTCTTGCCCTTACGCACGAGCACAATCCCACCGGGGAGAACATCAGAATCCGCCAACACCTGTGCTGCATCTGTCACCTTGGCGTTGTTCATGTTCAAACCGCCTGAGGTCAAGGTGCGGCGCGCAGCGCCGACGCCCTTCTCGAAACCAAGCGCGACAAACAGTTCGACCACCGCAGTGCCAACGCTTGCCTCTGCCGAAGGAAGCTCAGCAACAGCATCAAGCAGCGTCTGAGCGTCAATGTCATCCAGACCCGCTCCCCCGAACAAGGCACGCGACGCAGCAATGACACGCTCGGTCGCATCCGCTCCGTGCACCCAGGTGGTGACATCCGCGGCGAGAACACGCTGCGCCTGGCGAGCCTGCGGACGCTCAGCCACCTGCTTTTCGAGCTCCTCAATCTCCTCGCGAGTACGGAAGGTGAAGACTTTAAGCATGCGGATGACGTCGTCGTCGGCAGTATTCAGCCAAAACTGGTAGAACTTGTACGGGCTGAACATCTCAGGGTTGAGCCAGATGGCGCCGCCCTCGGTCTTGCCGAACTTGGTGCCGTCGGACTTGGTGATGAGCGGGTTGGTCATCACGTGAACCGACTCGCCCTCGACCTTACGGATGAGATCCATGCCGCCCACGAGGTTGCCCCACTGATCGTTGCCACCCACTTCAAGCGTGCAACCGTAGCGGCGGAACAGCTCGAGGTAGTCATTGGCCTGGAGGATCTGGTAGCTAAACTCCGTGTAGGAGATGCCTTCCTCGGATTGCAGACGGCGCTGCACAACATCCTTCGAGAGCATTGTTCCCATCCGGAAGTGCTTGCCAAGATCTCGCAGCAAATCGATGGCCGACATCGCGGCCGTCCAGTCGAGATTATTAACGATCCGTGCGGGATTCTCTCCCTCGAAATCGAGAAGGCTCTCCAACTGCCCCCGGAGCGCTTCGGCCCAGCCAGCCACAACATCCTTGGAGTTGATTGACCGCTCCCCCTTATCGCGCGGGTCGCCAATCAAACCCGTGGCTCCGCCCACCAACGCCAGCGGGTGATGCCCAGCCATCTGGAGATGACGCATCACCTTGACCGCCACGAGATGTCCATGGTGCAGAGAGGCCGCGGTGGGATCGAAACCGCAATAGAAGGTAACCGATCCCTCGTTCAGTGCGCTGCGCAACGCATCTTTGTCAGTGTGCTGGGCGATCAGCCCACGCCACTCAAGTTCGTCGAGGACGTCAGTCACGTTCTTTGCCTTTCGTCGGCTGTGCTCGGCCTTCGAGCACAGGGTCCAGTTTGCCCGGTCCACCACCGCTTGTTCCAATTCTGTCCGCAGGGTGTCGTCTCACTCACGCATCAGTTCTTCGACGGCAAGCACCGCTTCGAGAGGAATCTCAGTTCCAGACATTCGCGGGGTCCAACGGATATGAGGAGCAATCAGCTTAAGTTCGGCCAACGAGATGGGTTCATCCACCGGGAGC
The DNA here is from genome assembly GCA_039812645.1 of Actinomycetaceae bacterium. Lineage (GTDB taxonomy): Bacteria > Actinomycetota > Actinomycetes > Actinomycetales > Actinomycetaceae > Ancrocorticia. The sequence goes on along the minus strand of JBDIAV010000001.1, from coordinate 99,280 downwards.
AACGCGTCAAGCCGTATATCCACGAAGCCTGTCTCGGTGCGCTTTGCCTCGGGATTCCAGTGCGGCCCGACCCAGATCTCCGAAGTCGCCGTAGCAACACCGATTGCCCCCTTAGGATTCATTCCGACTTTGACGACGACGCCACGATCGCCCGGCTTCACCCCGCGCCGTCGTGTCCCGGTATTCCAGGTAGTGGTAACTGTTTCGCCCCTGGCAAGTTGCGGAATCCACCTTGCCCAGTCCGGATAGGGGTCGTAGGCAAGCGTTGGGTTGACGAGAAAGAGAAACGCCTTGGCTTCGGGATCTACGAAAGAGTCCGATGTGTTCATTCTGGATTTAACCTCAACTCGCGCGCCGCGACGGCAGCCGACTGGCCCCGCCGGGTGCGGGATCCGCCGCCACGTTTGTACGCGGAGACGGTCGGGTCGCCTTCGATCCAGTAACGCCACGGGTACACAACGCCATCGCCTCCAATTCCAGAGACTCCAACCCGTGGCCCGGTCGCAACCCGAAAGCCAGCTTCCTCCGCAGACTCGTCCCGCGTCGTGAGGTCGACGACGACGCAGTCCGAAGCGTGCGAGCCCGCTCGTACAGCTGAGGATAAGGAAGTCGCCTGACCCCGCAGGGGCTCGACGACGCAGTCCGAAGCGTGCGAGTCCACTCGTACAGCTGAGGATAAGGAAGTCGCCTGACCCCGCAGGGGCTCGACGACGCAGTCCGAAGCGTGCGAGCTCGCAACCACCGACCCGTCAACCCGCAGCAAAGACCCGTCAGCATCTTTGGTAATACCTAACGTTTTCGTCAGATTCGCGGGGCCACGGGCGAGGTCACGGGAGCGCACCACGCAGGGCCGCCGCTCACGCGCGATCTCCTCGCCGTCCACAACCTCACCCGCGCGGATGAGGCAACCACCCGCTCGCCCATCGGGCCAGCACACAACATTCATGCAGTAATGCATCCCATAGGTGAAGTAGACATAGAGGTGACCGGGGCCGAGGAACATCGTGTTGTTCCTCGGCGTCCGGCCCTTGAATGCGTGCGATGCCGGATCGGACTCACCGCAGTACGCCTCGACCTCGGTGAGACGAATCGTTACACCGTGAGCGGTGACAAGCGACCCCAAGAGCTGCGGCGCCACCGTCAAGGGATCGGCGAGAAGATCGATCAAGTGGTGCCTACTTTGCCTCAATACGCGAATTGGTGAACTCCCGACGGTTCGCCAACGCATCCTTGGCGGCTGCTAGCTGCTCTCGCACGCGCTCCGGAGCGGTACCGCCCTTGCCACGGCGGGCCGAGACGGAGCCTTCAACGGTCAGCACCTCACGCACCGTGGGGGTGAGGCGTGAATCAATAGCGGCCAAGTCGGCGTCGTTCAAATCCCACAGTTCGATTCCGCGCGCTTCGCAGGCCTGGACGCAGGCACCGGAGATCTCGTGGGCATCTCGGAACGGCACTCCTTCGCGCACCAGCCACTCGGCGATGTCCGTGGCGAGTGAGAAACCCTGGGGGGCAAGCTCTGCCATACGCTCCAGATTGAGCGTCATGGTGGCGATCATGCCAGAGACAGCTGGCAACAACACGTCCAGGGTGTCAATCTGGTCGAAGACAGGTTCCTTGTCCTCTTGGAGGTCTCGGTCATAAGCGAGCGGCAGACCCTTGAGCATGGCCAACAGCCCGGTGAGATCACCAATGAGGCGGCCCGCCTTGCCGCGGGCCAACTCGGCCACATCCGGGTTCTTCTTCTGGGGCATGATGGAGGAGCCGGTGGAGAAGGCGTCGTCGAGCGTGACGAAGCTAAACTCCTTGGTGTTCCAGATGATGATCTCTTCGCTGATGCGGGAGATATCCACGCCAATCTGGGCCATGACGTAGGCAAACTCAGCGGCAACGTCACGCGCGGAGGTGCCGTCAATCGAGTTTTCAGTGATACCCGAGAAGCCAAGATCGCTGGCCACAACCTCCGGGTCCATACCGAGGGTGTTGCCAGCGAGCGCGCCGGAGCCGTACGGGCTGCGGGCGGCGCGACGATCCCAATCAACAAGACGCTCAATGTCACGCAACATCGGCCACGCGTGCGCAAGCAGATGATGGGCTACGAGAACCGGCTGCGCGTGCTGCATATGGGTGCGACCGGGCATGATCGCATCCCCCGCCGCTGCGGCCTGAGACACCAGCGCCTCCACCACATCGAGCAGCTTGCCGCCAATAATGCGGGCTTCATCCCGCAGGTACATACGGATCAGAGTGGCGATCTGATCGTTGCGCGAACGCCCAGCGCGCAGCTTTCCACCAAGTTGCGTACCTGCCCGCTCCAACAATCCACGTTCCAACGCCGTGTGAACGTCCTCATCATCGGGGCGCGGAGCGAAGGCTCCCGAAGCGACATCCGCGTCCAAGCGCTGCAACGCCGTGATCATGTCAGCCAATTCCTGCTCTGACAGAAGACCCGCCTGAGACAAGGCTCGTGCATGTGCACGCGACCCCGCAATGTCATAGTGCGCAAGGCGCCAATCAAAATGAGTTGAGCGAGAGAGTTCGGTCAGGGCGTCGGCAGGGCCGCCCGAAAAGCGCCCGCCCCACAGTGCGATGTGTTCCGTCATACCTCTATCGTAGGCGGTGCCTCCGACAGATTCTCGCTCCCGTCCATTGCGCGGCTTGTGGGACCGTCCATTGCGCGTGCACCTCCTCACCGTTCGCGTGAGCGCAGTTACACTAACTCCATGAGTTTTCACGGACGTTCTTTTCTCAAGGAATCTGACTTCACTCCTGCCGAGTGGGTCGCTTTCATCGATCTCGCAGGCAAGCTGAAGGAGGAGCGCCGCACAGGCACGGAGCGTCAGCGCCTCGCAGGTCGTTCCATCGCGTTGATCTTTGAGAAAACGTCCACCCGCACCCGCTGCGCCTTCGAGGTGGCAGCCTTCCAGCAGGGTGCGCAAACCACCTACCTTGACCCCAACAGCTCTCAGATCGGGCACAAGGAGTCGGTGGCGGATACTGCGCGAGTTCTGGCCCGTTTCTTCGACGCCATCGAGTTCCGCGGTGATCGCCAGGCCGATGTCGAAGCGTTGGCCGAATATTCCGGCGTTCCGGTATTTAATGGTCTAACCGATGAGTGGCATCCCACCCAAATGTTGGCTGACGCCCTCACCATCCGCGAACACGTCAACAAACCATTCAATGAGGTGACGCACGTCTTCATGGGCGATGGCCGCTTCAATATGGGCCGTTCCGCACTCGTCTCCTCGGCCATGCTCGGCATGGACGTGCGTATCGTCGCGCCCAAGGAATTCCAACCGGACGCCGAAGCAATCGCCCTAGCCGAGGAATACGCCGCTGAAACCGGGGCGAAAGTGACGATTACGGACGACGTCGTCGCCGGAGTCACGGGTGCTGACGTCATCTCCACCGATATCTGGGTCTCCATGGGCGAGCCCAAGCACGTCTGGGAAGAGCGTGTCGCGATGCTGCGCGACTACCAGGTCAACAGCCGACTCATGGAACTCACCGGCAATCCGGACGCTATCTTCATGCACTGCCTACCCGCATTCCACGATCTCAACACCGCGGTGGGCCGTGATGTGTTCGAGCTGACAGGCATGGACGCACTGGAAGTGACGAATGAAGTGTTCGAGTCGCCGCGCTCGGTCGTGTTCGATCAGGCGGAAAACCGTATGCACACCGTCAAAGCCGTCATGGTTGCTTGCCTCGGGGACCCGGCTGATCTGTAGTGCGTCACCGCCGCCAGGCACCACGGGCAGAGCGCGAGACAAGCCCCCTTCGTCCCTTATACCTGCCGGTATACGGGCCAACACTCGTCTATTCCATCGGAAGCGGTGCACTTCAGCCGGTTCTCGTGCTGGCAGCCCTCTCTATCGGGTTCTCTAGTGCAAGTTCGTCGGCTGTCGTGGGGATGTTTGGGCTCGTTGGCGTGGTCGCGGCGCCTCCTTTGGGGCGGCTCATCACTCGTTTCGGTGATCGCGCCGCACTCATCACGGGCGGAATCATCTCATTCGCATCGCTTCTGCTCTCTATCCTTGCTCTTGTCGTTGGCCATGATCACCCGGGATTTGCCAAGAACTCCTATGTGGTCTCACTCGTTATTCTCGGTGTTGCCTCGGTCGTGTGGTCGCTTGCGCGGCAAGCCTATGTCAGCGAACTCCTCACACCCTTATGGAGGGCCCGCGGTCTCTCCACGCTGGGCGGGATGACTCGAGTTGGCCAGCTTATTGGACCCGGCATCGCCACTCTCTTCATTTCCGTCTGGTGGATTGGATCGGCATTCATTTTTGGCCTCGTCATGGCGGCACTCTCGACCCTCATGGTGATCGTCTTCGCAGCCCCCGATATTGCGTCCACAGAAGACAACGCACCGGCTAAGCACGAGCGGGACCGCACCACCACAAGCACGACGACGGCGACCGCGCAGGACATCAAACCTGCCCACGAAAAGACGATCCAATCAATGTTCGCCACCGTCATCATGGGAATCGGCATTAATTGTCTGACCATCTTGCGGGTCAATCGAACGGTTATCGTTCCACTGTGGGGAGCTTATCTTGGGATTGACGAAAGCATCATTACTGCAACTTTTGCGGTTTCAGCACTTGTCGACACCCTGATGTTTGTCGTCGCCGGTGGGCTCATGGACAAATATGGCCGCCTTGCCGCTCTGCTGCCGTCTCTCACCGTTATGCCTGCCGGGATTCTCATCATGGCACTGTGGCAAACGCTCCCTGGCTTCGTCACGGGAGCGGCGATTCTCGGCTTCGGTAACGGCTTTGGCGCCGGGGTGGTAATGACAACGGGTGCGGACCTCTCCCCCGCGCACAACCGGGCAAATTTCCTCGGCATTTGGCAGGCCATTAACAATGCCGGAACAGCTGCGGGGCCATTTATTGCATCAGGAATGACTCACGCTCTCGGAGTGGAGGCAAGCCTGTGGTCCACCGCCGCCATTGGCTTGGCCGGGGCCGTATGGTTCACAGCTCTCATCAAGCCAGCCTACCAACGGCTTGGCATTGATCTGCGCGGCCGGCCTGTCACACAAACAGCAGCTACACAAACAACAGAAGGGAGAGCGCCATGACAGCCATTCCGGCGATCAACCCACCAATAGCCAGATGGTGCTCTCCATATTCTTCGGCCGACGGCAATAGTTCGTCGATAGAGATGTACACCATCACCCCGGCCACCGAGGCAAAAGCCACCCCAAACATTGTTTCACCAACAAATGGGCGCCAAATCACATACCCAATGAGGGCACCTAGCGGTTCTGCAAGGCCTGAAGCGAATGAGAGCCAGAAAGCCCTCGCTCGATCCTGTGTCGCATAATAAATCGGAGCCGACACTGCGATGCCTTCGGGAATATTGTGCAATGCGATTGCAACCGCAATTGGAATGGCAATTGTAGGATCGTGCAACGCTGAAATGAACGTGGCAAAGCCTTCGGGAAAGTTGTGAATCGCAATCGCAAGTGCGGTGAACATGCCCATGCGCATGAGCTTGCTCCGGGACGCGGGCCCCATCGGATGCGTGGAATTAGCAAGCTCATGCGGGTTCGCTTCCTTCGGCACAAGGTGGTCAATGATTGCGATGACTGCGATTCCAGCAAAGAACGAGGCGACGGTAGCCCACGCTCCGGGTTTTGTTCCCAACTCGGAAACAAGTGCATCCTGCGCTTTCGGAAAGATTTCGATCATGGATACATAGATCATGACACCCGCGGAAAATCCCAGGAGAACCGAGAGGTAACGAGGATCTTGCTTCCTGGAGAAGAAAGCAATGGTGGAACCAATCCCCGTGGATAGTCCCGCCAGAAGGGTCAACCCAAACGCAAACATCACATCATTCATGAATCAGTAGCCTCCGCTCATCGGGGTTAGGTGATCGCCTGCGATCTTCCCCAACTTTATCAGAATTTCGGTGCACCGAAATTTTACGAGAAACACCATGATTATTGCGACCTTAGCCCGGAGTCAATGGGCGACTTTTCAGACCGTCCACGTATCCTGCAGGTTGTCTAACACACCCATCGAGCACGCTGCGAAAGAAACAGATACAACCCTGGCCAGCACGTTCTCTCCGTCACACGTGGGACTCGAGGCCTCCGTCATTTAGTTAGGGAATGCTAACCTAATTTCACATCGAGACTGTTGCATAAATATCGCCGGTCACATCCACGCGTACACGAAGGAGTCGCTTCATGCGATCACTCTCCCAGCGAATCATTGCCCTCGCCGCAGTTGGCCTCACCAGTCTGACGCTCACCGCCTGCGGGAATTCTTCAGATGGCTCAGAAGCCACCAACACTCCAGAACCACAGGAAACCGCCACCGTTTCTCCAGACCAAGGCGAATGGCCCCGGACCATTACTCACGAGATGGGCGAAACCGTCCTTGAGGCCAAGCCCGAGCGTATCGTCTCCACATCACTGAGCGTTACCGGCACCTTGCTGGCGATCGACGCCCCAGTGGTTGCTACAGCTGCTACCTCCCCCAGTCCCATCACCGATGACAAGGGCTTCTTCTCGCAGTGGGCGGACGTAGCTGACGAGCGCGGCGTTGAGGTACTTTACGACAACCTCGAGTTCGATATGGAGGCCCTCATCGCATCCGATCCCGATCTCGTCATCATCTCCACCTCCGGTGCAGACTCCGTTGCCGACCAGTACGAGCAGATTTCAGCCGAGTTCCCCACCATCGTCGTCGACTACTCGAAGCAGACGTGGCAGGACCTCGCCACTGAACTCGGCGATGCCACCGGCCACGAAGACGGCGCCGCAAAGGCCATTGAAGACTTTGATGGTTACGCCGCCAACGCAGCCGAGAAGATCACCGCTCCCGAAGGTGGCGTATCGATCGTCTCCTTCAACGGCCCCGGCGCTGATCAGGGAATCGGCAAGACCACGGGTCCTCACGCTCAGCTGCTAGAAGCACTTGGACTTGAGGTTATCCCCGCACCTGACGGCCTCGACACTTCGGCACAGGCCCGTCAGGACTTCGCCTTCGTCACCTACGAGAATCTCAGCCAGGCCGTGGGCGGAGAGTCTGTCTTCCTTCTGACCGGTACCGACGAGACCGTCGCCGCATTCACCTCCGACCCGGTCCTCGCCAACCTGCCCGCTGTCGAGAAGAAGCAGGTTTACCCTCTGGGCATTACCTCCTTCCGCATTGATTATTACTCCGGGAAGCTGCTCATCGACTCCGTCGTCGACGCGCTCTCCTGATGAACTCACGTGGAGGCAGGCTGTCATCGTACGGCCTGCCTCCACGCTCACTCCTATGCCTCGTACTTTTGCTCAGCGCCATCGCCAGGCAGCAACACATTCCCCCGCCCCGACGCGTACTCCAGCCTCACCACGGCTGCGAGAGCGCCGCGGGGTTGTTCTCGTTTTGCTCCTGCTTCTCATCCTTCCGTTGATGATCGCCAGTCTGGTCATTGGCTCACGCGTCATTCCAGTCAGCGAAACTTTCGCGGCGATACACAATTTCAATCCTCACAATGACGCTCACCTCGTCATCCGCGAGCTACGTCTTCCCCGTACTTTCTTAGCGCTACTGGCGGGAGCGGCTCTCGGCCTAGCCGGAGCCCTCATGCAATCCATGACGCGTAATACGTTGGCGGAACCCGGTACTCTCGGCGTCAATGCTGGTGCTGCCGCAGGTGTGGTGCTCGGACTCTCGATCACCGGCTCGGCGTCAATCACCGTCTACGTCTGGTTTGCCTTCGTGGGCGCAGGTGTCGCATCGCTTGTCGTTCACCGGCTCGGACGCGCGGGTGAATCGGGCGTCAACCCTGTTCGCCTCGTTCTCGCTGGCGCAGGACTCTCGATCACACTCTCCTCCCTGACCACCATGGTTATTCTGTCAAGTGCACAGACCGTTTTTGACTCGTTCCGTAACTGGGCCTCCGGCTCTCTCCAAGGCCGCGGCTGGGATGTGTTGCCAGTGACGATTGCCAGTCTCCTCGTGGGATTTGTACTCGCGATGGCCGTCTCGCAGTCGCTCAATTCACTTTCCTTAGGATCCGACCTCGCCCGCGGACTTGGCGTCAACGTCCGGCGTACGTGGACCCTGACCAATCTGGCGATTCTTATACTCGCCGGTGCAGCGACGGCGGCCGTCGGTCCCGTCTCCTTCATTGGACTTGCTGCGCCCCATATCGCGCGTTCCCTCGTGGGGCCGGATCACCGATGGCTTCTTCCCTATTCTGCGGTTATTGCTGCCTTGACGTTATTGCTTGCCGACGTGGCTGGCCGCGCCATCATTCACCCGGCCGAAGTCGGAGCTGGCGTCATGAGTGCCGTCATCGGCGCCCCTTTCTTTATTTATCTCATCCGGCGTGGCCGAGTGGAGGGACTATGACAGGGCAGGACACCACGGGTCAGGTTCTTCGTTGGGCGCTCGGTTCTCTACGCCTGCGCGTGGAGCGGCGGACAGTCATCGTCGTCGTTCTGCTCGTGGCTACACTTCTCACACTCGGAGCGGTCTCCCTTGCCTCCGGAAAAATTTCGCTCGGGCCCTCAGAGCTGTGGGCAGCACTTTGGGGCACCGGTGAGGCGCAGGCTGTCAAAATCGTCGGGACTATCCGTTTGCCCCGACTCGTCACCGCATTGTGCGTCGGCATGGCACTGGGGGCCTCGGGATGTATCTTCCAGTCAATCTCCCGGAATGCTCTCGGTTCCCCTGATGTCATTGGGTTCACGACCGGTGCGGCAACGGGAGCTGTCATTCAAATTGTCGTATTCAACGCTGGTGCGGCGGCTACATCCCTCGCAGCAGTAGCAGCAGGTTTACTCACGGCCGCCGTCGTCTACATCCTTGCACGGACCAATGGCTCGGCCGCTGGCTATCGTCTCGTTCTCGTGGGTATCGGCGTCTCCGCATTCGTCGGAGCCATCAATACCATGATGCTGGTGCGTGGCGATCTTGATCTGGCCACCAAGGCGCGAATCTGGCTCTCCGGTTCCCTCAACGCGCGGACCTGGGAGGATGCGATACCGGTGGCGGTGGCCGCCGTCGTTCTTCTTCCTCTTTTGGCCGCATGTTCCCGCTGGCTCGACGTTCTCGAAATGGGTGACGACCTCGCCACCCAACTTGGTGTCCGTCCCGAGCGGATCCGGCAGGTCGCCATGTTCACCTCGGTCATCCTTACTGCAGCAGCCGTTGCCGCGGCGGGTCCCATCGCATTTATCGCACTTTCCGCTCCACAGATCGCCCGGCGGCTTACTCGTGCCCCACGTGTCCAGGTCGTGACATCTGCACTGGTGGGAGCAGGGCTGCTGCTCGCTGCCGACCTCATCTCCATCCATCTCCCGGTGAAGATTGCAATGCCGGTAGGCCTGACAACCGGTCTGCTGGGTGGCATTTATCTTCTCTGGCTTCTTACGCGCAGCCGCGCGGTGTAACGAAAGTTCGATCATGAGCAATGCTTCTCATCCTTCGCAGGCCCGGCATCCGTTGAATCCTCCTCATCCTCTGGAAGCCCGGGATCTTACGCTGGGGTATGGCGGTACACCGATCAGCGAGCATCTCGACGTGGCGGTTCCCGACGGTTCCTTCACCGTCATCATTGGCCCCAACGCCTGCGGCAAGTCGACCCTTCTACGTGCACTCTCACGGCTACTCGATCCGCAAGCGGGACACGTCATCCTCGACGGCCGGGACATCCACGAGTATTCGTCGAAAACGGTCGCGCGGCGCCTTGGGCTGCTTCCGCAATCCTCCACATCACCGGCCGGGATCACCGTACGCGACCTCGTGGCGCGCGGACGTTTCCCGCATCAGTCGCTGCTACGCCAGTGGTCTCAAGCCGACGACGACGCCGTCACCTCGGCTCTCGAAGCTACCGCCGTGTCCGAGCTCGCGCACCGCAAGGTGGATGAACTCTCGGGCGGACAGCGCCAACGCGTGTGGATCTCGCTGGTTCTTGCTCAACAGACACCCCTGCTTTTACTTGACGAACCAACAACGTTCCTCGATATCACGCACCAACTGGAAGTTCTCGGCCTATGCCGAGCGCTCAATCAGGATGGGTACACACTGGTGGCAGTGCTGCACGATCTCAATATGGCGTTCCGTTACGCTACCCACCTCATTGTTATGAAGGACGGCGCGGTGGTTGCGCAGGGAAGTCCACAAGACATCGTCACTGCGGAGTTAATCAAAGAGGTATACGGGATTTCGTGTCTTTGCTTGCCCGATCCCGTCACCGGTGGACCCATGATTGTTACGACCGAAGTATCCGCTCTGGTTCCCGAGCCGAATAGCTCTGCTGCCGCCATTGAGTCGGGTAGTGCGGTAGGAGACGCGACTGTCAACGTGGCCGCAGATACGGCTGGAAAGAATTCGGAGGTTATGCGATGAGTCTGCCAGAACCAAGCGTCTGGACCGATCGTTATGGACGCGCCCACATCGAGAAAACGGCAAACGTTCCCGAGCACGACGGAGATATCCCGCGGATGTCTGGGGTACCCGAGGGTGTGGAAGCAATGGTGCAGGAAGTTACGCGAGACAATTTGTCGATGGGAGAATTGCCGCCAAATCCGATCGTCACCGAGTGCGGGCTAGTTGCCCTGCGCGACTATACGTGGCTGGTGGAAGCGCCCGAGGCATCTGCGGTACTGCTGTGGGTCAACGGCATCTTTAACCACGGAGAGTTGGATTCGTCGGAGTTCTCGCGACTACCGGGATCCCAGCTGTGGGGGTTGACGCTTCGACTACCCAGCTCGTGGCGAGCTTCTTATCGGATCGCCGTATGGGAGGGCGATGGTATTCCCCCGTGGCGCTCCGCTACGGACCGTTTCTCTGTCCGAACAGCCGCGATGCAACTATCGAGTCTTGATCCGCGAGGTGGTGCGATTGTGGGAGGTTCACACGGTCCATCGTCGCTCGCGGCTGGCCCCGACGCACCCGCCGAGAACTGGCATGTGGACGTCCCCGCAGATCATGCCACAGGCACGGTTCACGAACACTCCTTTGCCGCAACCGACCGCTACGGTAAGCAGCGGGTGTGGGTGTACGAGCCAGTCACATCAGCCGAGACTCCCCTCCTCATTCTTTTCGACGGACAGGCGTGGAACGAGGCGCTGGGCCTGCCCGCTATTCTTGACGCGGCGATCGCGGGTGGCGTGATACCCCCGCTCCACGTGGCGATGGTGGACTCCGTGGACATGCAGGTCCGCTGGGCAGAGCTCGGAGTACCCGGGGGCCAGGTTGACTTCGTGCTCGGCGAGCTGGTGGATTTCATTCGGTCACACTATGCAGTAAACCCAGCGCATAGTGCCACAATCGTTAGTGGCCAGAGCTTCGGCGGACTTGCTGCGGTGTGGGCACTCGCTCTGGGTGGGGACAAGATCGGCCATGCCATTGCACAGTCACCTTCGCTCTGGCGCTTCGATACAGCTGCACTGCTCCGCGAACAACCGGACTGGCTGTCGCTTCACTTGCAGGCTGGACGCTTTGAGGGCCATATGCTGGCTGACGCCGAAGTTTTGCTCCACGATCTCACCACCACCGGTGACTCCCGCATTGTGACCCTCGAACCGATAGAGGGCGGCCACGATTGGGCGTGGTGGCGCGCCGGGCTCCTCTCCCAACTGGCTGAGTTGCTCGGCTAGTTTGCGCAGCAACGGTGCCCATAGTCGGACGTCACCGGGAATTCGCCGTCGTCGAAGAAAACGCACGTGAACGGGCGTAACTCCCACTGAGCTTCCCGCCGACGTATCTTCCCCATGAGCCAAGAAAAGGTCCTGCCCACAGATATATCTGTGGGCAGGACCTTTTCTACGGTAACAGAACTCCGTCAGTGCCGGTACGCAGCCAACTGATCAGTACCGGTGCCGAACCAATCGCCCACGACGAGTGCATCGCCTGCGCGTCCGAAATGAATACTGGCATCGGCAACGCCACCGGAAAGACTATTGCGAACAAACACGGTGTTACCCCGTTCAATCGCAACGGTATCTTGTCCGTCACCGTCGAAGTCGCCCACCAGGGCACGGTCACCCACACGGCCATACACGAAGGCGTTCTCAGCGCTGCCGCCGTTCAAGGCATTGTCCAAGAAGTAGGTGGCACCACGCTGAACGCCCAACGAATCGACACCGTCACCATTCCAGTCGCCGACCAGCGGCACATCGTCAACTCGACCAAACATAACCGAGTCACCCGCTTGATCAGCAATGACACCGTTCGAGTTGTAGTGGATCTCGAAACGGTTCGACTCCTTATCCCGCACTGCCAGGTCATCGAAACCGTTTCCGTCAAAATCACCGACGACGGCGAGCGCATCCGCATCTCCCACGGTTACCGATACGGTGGCCGAGTCTGAGCGATTAGTGGCGAGAAGGGTGTAGGTATTGCCGTGACGTACGGCAAACGTGTCCACACCATCATTGTTGAAATCGCCAACCAGGACTTGCTCGGCACCCACAAGCTTCATGGCCGTCCGAGCAATCGACTGTGCCCAATCGTCAGCGAAGAACACGTTGCCGTCGGCCGTAGGAACCGGCGTGGCGTCCTCATCCGGTTCCGGAGTGTCCTTGGCGTAGCTAATCTTCCACAGCTTGTTGCCATCGGCGTTCTTATCCACCACGAAAGCGTTACCCTGACCATCAACTGACGCATGGTTTGCACGCGCGATTGGCAGATTGGCGACCTTGTTGCCATCAGCGTCAAGGACGGTCACTGTTGTTCCACCAAAGTTAGTCACGTAAACAAGCTGATTCTCCTTATCGAAGGCAACGTTGAGAGCGCCTGCTCCGGTCGGAACCTCCTTGATTGTCGCACCGGTGGTCGCATCGGCGACCACCACTTCGTCGCTATTCTGGCTAGCGATGTAGAGACGCTCGCCCGCATCATCGAAAGCGATACCCGATGCACCACGTCCACCGACATTGATCCCCTCAATCTCCAGGAACGAAACAGCGAGCGTCTGCGTATCGATCTTGGCAACCTTGTTGGAGCTCAAGCTCGGTGACACCAAGGTGCCGTCGAACAGAGCGAGCGAAACAGGGTTGAAGTCCACGCGTGGTCCGGTTTGGACGTCGTCGATCTTCTCAAAGGTCTTGGCATCGAACACCGAGATGTAGCCGTCACCATTCGTTCCTTCGCTGGCCGAACTGGCGAACACTCGGTCAGACACCGGATCGTAGATGACGTCACGCGGGTGACCGATGAGGTCGCTCGGGAACTGCTGAAGAAGGCTCAGGTCGGCCTCACTGTATACAGCAACGGATGTCGCACGAGTGTTCGTCACCCACACGGTACCGTTGACATCATCAACGCCAATACCAAAAGGAGGCTGCCCGGAGACTCCATGATCGTCTGTCACGTCCTTGACGTGGACGCTCGTGATGATCTTTAGTGTCTCGGGATCAACCTTGTAGATATAGCCGTCCGCAGTATCTCCATTACCGGCTGCGGCAGCAATAAACAGGGCGTTTTCCGTGGCACTGTATGCCGACTGGTAAAGCCCCTGGAAAAGTTCCTCCGTGCTCGAGGTGACGGTGAAGTCCTCCTCACCAAACACAGTGGCGTCCGGCGAGATCTTCTGGTTCGACAATGTGAAGCTCAAACCATCGGACAGTGTCACCACTACTGGGAAAGAACCGAGCGCCTGATCTGCAGGAATCTCGTAATCGACGGTGGCCGCACCAGCCTCATCGGCAGTCACCGGAAGGCCGCTGAACACGACGTCCGTGCCATCAAGTGCAACTGAAGAAACCGAGGCACCGGCGGGAAGATTGCCGAGTGTCGCAGTTCCAGCCGATCCTTGAGTCAATCCAGAGAAAGCGGCGGTTGGCAGAACAGTAACCGACATGGTCACCGAGCCGGACTGGGTTCCAGTGATTTCCACGCTATGGATTCCAGCGCGAAGCTCTCCCGGCGCAAACACCAACGAGCTTGACGGTTCAATCGCGCCCGTCTCTGTGACGCCGCCGCCCTTGGCCCAAGCCCTCTCGACACCGTCAACCTTGGCGGTGAGAGTCTCCCCCACGGCAAAACGTCCCTCGCCGGAGGAAACCGTGATGGTCACCTGGCCAGCAGGTGCTCCGCGACCACCCGAGGAAGCAGTGACGGTCAGATTCTCGCCAGATACGGTGAAGGTAACATACACGGAACGTGGCGTATCACCGTCGGGCTTCGTCGATCCCGTGAGCAGCTGAAGGTGATGGGTAGTCCCTGGAGCCCAGGCCGTGGGCAACGCCGGGTTGGTGTTGTCCGGCGTGGGGAACGGGATGTCCGCGCTGAAATCTCCATTGTCGTCCGCAATGATGCCGCTCCAGACGGCTGCCGTTCCCGTCTGACTACCGGGGAACACAAACTGTCCGGAAGCAGGCTCGGTTGTCAGAATGTTCGATTCCACGCCGCCTGAAGCACCGAGCTTCACTCCGATCCAGGAACCATCCGCATCGGAGTTGTCCGTGCCATCGGTCCAGCCCGTGCCTTCGAGATGGATGGCATTGCCCTCGATGACAATATCGGGAACGCTCACACTGACGCCGTCGCCTCCAACGACCCACGTGCCCGTGTCAGCAAGACTTGGACCAGCGAAAACTCCACTCAAGCCCATGGCCACAACGACGGTTGCCACACTCATGCGGCTTGTTCGTCTCAAGGTGGTACTCATATTTCCCCCAAAAGGAATAATCAATAATTGTTAGGTTAGGCTAACCTAATATTTACCTATGGGGAAATAGCATCTCATGATCTATTAGCCCACCCGGTAGTGGCTCGTTGCCTCGGCGACACGATGGTTGTAGTCGGTGGAGTCGTTGTACGCGGCGACGGCAGCAATCCACCCGTCATCGGTTCGCAGATCTCCTCCAACCGCGCAGAGGTAACGTGCGGCGGTGAGGACGGCATCGTCGATTTGCTGTGGATCTGTCATACCATCGCCGTTGCCGTCAGCGGCGTACTGGCGCCAGGTATCGGGGATGATCTGCATGGGTCCGGCAGCGCGGTCCCACACTGGATCACCATCGAGAGCGCCTCGGTCTGTATCGGGTATCAAAGCGGTGGTGGCGCCGTCGAGAGCAATACCGATAATGGCGGGATGCTGTTTGCCATCGGAGTCAATCCCTCCTCCAAAGATGGTGCCGTGCCCAGACTCCACCTGACCGATACCGGCGAGTGTTGCCCAATCGAGGCCGCATTCGGGCTGCTCTCCGGCAAGCTGCATTGCGGCGCCAGCATATGCGCTCAGGGCCCTTTCGGGAATCTCGAGCCGTGTCGCGTTC
Source organism: Actinomycetaceae bacterium (assembly GCA_039812645.1). Lineage (GTDB taxonomy): Bacteria > Actinomycetota > Actinomycetes > Actinomycetales > Actinomycetaceae > Ancrocorticia. The sequence goes on along the minus strand of JBDIAV010000001.1, from coordinate 84,039 downwards.
TCTCCCACCCACGAGGACGACGCCAGTGTGGCAATACTCAACGATCTGGGCGCACGCTCATCCGGACCGTCCTCGACAACAGATTCAGCATCGTTATCGGCTAGCTCGTCGCCGACTACCCCACGATGGGTTTTCCCGTTAGCGTCCTGGGCAACCGCAACATTGTCGTGCTGCGACGCAGCCGATGCCGGGGACGCAGCCTGCGCCATAAATCCGGTGGCCATGAGAGCTGTTCCAAGGAGCGCCGCAGTCCCCGCGCTCCCCCACAGCAGAATGGTCTTGCGGCGCGGTGTTAGTTCAGCCACCGCTCACTCCTTCCGGTCGCCAACGTGCACGAGTCCGTCGAGGGGTACCACGAGTGGTCGATCAACGTTGGGGTCGGTAATGAGCTGACACGGCAAACCGTATACCTGTTCAATGAGCTCGGCGGTGACCACATCGTTGACCTCCCCCTGGGCGACTATCGCGCCATCGCGCATCACCACCAGGTTGGTGGCGTAACGGAAGGCCAGGTTCAACTCGTGCAGCACCACAACCACGGTAAAGCCGTCGCGTTGCAGGCTTCGGGCAAGGTTAAGCACCTCGACCTGATGGGCGATATCAAGATAGGTGGTGGGTTCGTCGAGTAGTAGAAGAGGTGTCTCTTGGGCAAGTGCCATGGCGATCCACACTCGCTGCCGTTGGCCACCGGAAAGTTCTCCGACGTTGCGGTCGGCAAGATCGCTCACCTTGGCCCGATCGAGGGCGTTCTCCACCGCGCGCTCGTCAGCATCGCTCCATTGGCGCAGCACACCCTGGTGCGGATAGCGGCCCCGCCCCACAAGATCCTCCACCACAATGCCATCTGGAGCGATGGGATTCTGTGGAAGGAGTCCGAGCCTGCGGGCGACGGCCTTCGGGTTCTGCCGCCCGATCGGTTTGCCATCAAGTTCGACGGTTCCAACGGTGACGGGAAGCATGCGAGCGAGGGCGCGTAATAGTGTCGATTTTCCACACGCGTTCGGACCCACAATGACAGTGAGTTCCCCCTCGGGGATATCGATGTCGAGGCCCTCAATAATGATGCGTGGACCGTACCCGACCGTAATGTTGTGTGCCCGCAGCGGAGCCTGCGTCGTTGTCATCTCGCTCATTCTCGATTCCTTCTCCACTCGGTGACGAGCAGCCACATCAGATAAACACCACCGAGTGATCCAGTAACCACTCCAACCGGCAGCTGGGTGGGTGCGAAGATCCGTTGGGCGACGACGTCGCCCACCAGCACGATTACTGCCCCCATCAGTGCGGCAGCACCAATCCCGATGCCGGATCCGCGGGTCAGTTTGCGAGCGATCTGCGGGGCAGCAAGCGCTACGAACGCGATAGGACCGGTGGCAGCAGTAGCGATCGACACGAGCGCGATACCGATGACAATCATGCAGAGCCGTGTTCGTTCGACTTTCACCCCGAGACCGGTGGCGAGGTCATCCCCCATCACCATTGCGCCAAGGGCCCGAGACATCCACAAGGCAAGCGGCAGCAGTATCGCGACGCTCACGCCAACAAGCCCCACCTCAACCCAGCCGCGCGCATTGAGTGAGCCAGCAAGCCATTGGGCTGCAGTTTGCGCCGACGTGAGCGAGGCGCGCACCACGAGCAACGAATTCACAGCCTGGAGTACCGCTGATACGCCAATTCCCACAAGAACAAGCCGGTATCCTGCGAGACCCTTGCGCCACGCAAGCACATAAACGACAAATGCTGTGGCGAATCCGCCGATCAGGGCGCCCACCGCGACCGATCCCGGGCCCGCCTCAAACACGATGATCTGGACGAGGGCACCCGTGGCGGCTCCGGTGGTGAAACCGATAATGTCGGGGCTGCCGAGAGCATTACTCGAAATTGATTGGAAAATACTCCCGCTCGTCCCAAGCCCAGCACCCACAAGCAGTGCGGTGACAACACGAGGCAGGCGGATGTCTCGCACAAAGTAGTTAGCAAGGTAGTCAGCGTTGGTGCCATTGATGGCGGCGAGCACGTCCCGAACGCTTAGTGGGTAATCGCCGATGAGCATCGCGGCGATGCCCACCACGAAGAGCGCCATGACTATCATGGCTCCAACAACGAGCGCACGGCGTTCCGGGCGCAGCACGACGCTGCCCACTCGAATGATGAGGTGCCTGCGGCGTATCGGACGACGACGAAGCCACCTTGTCCCACCCAAAGAGCTCTCGTTCATGGACCCCTTCGATTTTTCACGAGCAGCCTGTCTCATAACGCCTCAATTCTGCGGCGTCGGGCAATCGCAACGAAGGCGGGGCCACCGAGAATGGCAGCGATGATACCCACCTGCACTTCCTGCGGTGCGATGATGACGCGGCCAAGCACGTCAGCCGAAAGCAGCAGCGTGGGTGCCATGACTGCGGAGTAGGGCAAGACCCAGCGCTGGTCCGGTCCACAGATGGCACGTGCAAGGTAAGGAACCCCAAGGCCAACAAAGGTGATGGGGCCAACCGCCGCCGTCGCTGCACCAGCAAGAAGGGTTACGGCAATCATGACGAGGGCCCGGGTGCGAGCCACCCGCACGCCAAGCGCCTTGCCGGTATCCTCGCCAAGAGCCAGCGCATTCAACGACGGCGCCAGCGCGAAGGCAAGTAGTAGACCCACGACGACGAAGCCGAGCACCGCCCAGAGGATGGGGTATCCGCGCCCCTCAGCGCTTCCCGCAGCCCAGAGCCGAAACTCGTTGAAGGCGTTCTGGTTGGAGAGAATGACCGTCTGCACCAGCGAGGAGATTGCCATGGTGATAGCCACTCCAGCGAGGGCGAGCCGCACCGGGGTGGCAGCGGATCCGCCGGTGGCACCAAGCACATAGACCAGCACGGCGGCAAGAGCGGCTCCTGCGAAGGCGAACCAGAGGTAGAACCAGATGGATGCGATGCCAAAGAAGGCAACGGAGAGTACCACCGCCAGGGAGGCCCCGGCGTTAATGCCAAGGATGCCGGGGTCCGCCAGCGGGTTGCGGGTGAGGGACTGCATGAGCGCACCAGAAACGCCGAGAGCCGCACCAACCACCAGCACCAAGAGCGAGCGCGGAACGCGTTGTTCAGCAATGACGATCGATTCGAAACTGCCGTCGGGCTCAGTGAGGAATCGCCACACGTCCCCCAGTGGGATGGGATTGGACCCCACCGCGAGACTGACCAGAAGCACAATCACGAGCAGAGCAAGGAAACATACGAGCACCAGCAAGCGCACACTCACCGGTGTGCGCTTGCTGGGCTTGGTCCGCGTCCGGCGTGGTTGTTCGAGAACCGACGTGGTGGCCACGGCTACTTCGAGGCTAGGTCAGAGAAGTCGAATGGATCCTCGCCCTCCACGAATTCCTTCGTGGCTACCGGGGCCTTCTTTGGCTTGCGCAGAATCACCCAGAACACCAGCACAGCCGCAACTATGGCCGCTCCACCAATGCCGATAGCGGTCCAAGGTAACGCACTCTCGTTCGCTGGAGTCGCGTTTGGTTCGGCAGCGACGTCGTCACCAGACACACCGGTGGCGAGTTCTTGTGCTGCTGCCACGGCTTCGGCGTCGATGGCGGCCTCGGTCCATCCCAATAGCTCGCCATCCTCGTTGAGAACGGCGAAGCTGTGCTCACCCGGTTCGAGGTTGAGGATAGAGAAGCGAAGCGTGCCGTCGTTAGCGACCTGTTGCCAGCCAAGCTCGGTGGGTTCGGAATAGGCATAAACGAAGGCCCACTCGGCGGAGTACTGAACGTCAACGCCGAGGGTGAGATTACCGTCCGCAATCGCGGCTTGCACTCCACTCTTCTTGTCCGCGGGTAGGTTATCAGCGGTTGGAGCGGGAGCCTTGGGTACCGTTTGCGGTTCGTCAGTTGGCACCTCTCCGTCTACCGCTTTGGCGACGGCGCCCGCACCCGCAGCAGCATCGACACTTCCAGCCTCACCGGTTGTTTCGCCGGGGGCGGCTCCGCCGCCGCTTGGTACTTGGGCTGCGGATCCGCCACCGCTGGTCCCAGCGGCACCACTGCCATCTCCACCTCCGGACGAGTTAGCCGGTCCACCGTTGCCACCCGCCGAAACTTCCTGGCCACCGTTCCCACCGGCCACCACAGTGAAGTTGCTGTTGCCGTAACCACCGCCGTCCCCGTGCAGGGTAAAACCAAGAACGCCGTCACCACCGGGGGCAGTGGCCGACGCGAGGAAACGCAGCCAGTGGTCGCCCACAGGTAGGTCGGAGGGAATCACTACGGAGCCGACGGTTACCCCAGAGGTAGGAATCACCTGCGTGTGGATAACGCAAGCACCGTGCACGGCAGAACTGCCGCAGACGTTCTCGTTGCCGTCGTCGTACTTCAAATGAATAATTTCTCCGGCCGGGAATCCAGAAACACGGAAGTTGAGAACGTCACCCGCCGTGACCGTTGTAGGCCACACCTCGGCATAGGTGCCGGGGGTGTTGGGCGAGGGGCCATCCGGTGGGAGAGCCATAGCGCTTAATGGTGCAAGTACCACGGCGACGATCAGTACCACGGCCGCGGTCACCCGCGTCCAGAACTCATTGGCGAGTGTGCGCACAGTAGAAGCGCTCGTGTTCATTGGTTTTGTCTTTCTCATCGTGCTTGTTCTCTCCGGTTACGCAGTGCGAATGCTGCAGCGGCTGCTGCAACGATCAGTAGCAGTGCGCCGCCTGCGAGCATCGAGTTGACCATCCAGCTGGACATTCCGCTCAGGACGGGAGGAACGATGGTCGCTTCTTCGGCGTTTTGTGCCAGTACTTCATCCGTCTTTTCTTGCTGGAGCTGAGCGGCCGTGATCTTGCCCTTGGCCGCCGAGGTCCAACCGACCAGCGTGCCGTCCACGCCCACCAGGGCGATCTTGTGGTTGCCGTCAGACATTTCACTAATGTCCACCTTCATCTGCTTGTTAGCGTCAAGCTGCACCCAACCGATTGGCCGCACCTGCACTCCGGTGTAGATGTAGGCGTAGATCCACTGGTTGGGCTCGCCGTCGGCAACGGTGAGGGTGACAACGTCGCCCTCGATCACGCCAGTGACCTGCCCGGCATTCGACGCGTCGAGCTGGCTGCCACGCTTGACGGGCTGCTCGGGGATCGTTGCCGGAGCGGTGGACTGGGCTGCCGCCACGCGAGTGACCGGCGCGGTGGCGGACTGCGGAGCCTGCAAGATGGGAGCGGCTCCGGGTAAAGGAGGCGTGACCGTGGGTACTTCCACCTTCGGAACGACAATTGGAGGCAGCTGAGACTTCGGCTTGTCAATCGTCACGGGCACCCAGCCAAGCAACTCGCCCACCTGCCCCTGATTTCCATTCTGCACCGTGACGTTGAGGGTGCCCACAGCAAGGGTGATCCCGGCAAGACTTAGCTTGACCTGGCCGTTGCCATCAAGCTGCTTCCACTCGGGGAAATAGCCACGCGAGGAAGGCCCCGCGTAGGCGTCAATGTACACCCAGTCGCCCTTCTTGCCTCCTGGAACGGTTACCGTCCACTGGCCGGGATTGGGGGTTGCTTCTTGTTTCACCGTCACGCCATTCTTATTGGCAGCGGTGAGCGCCCCACCGTCAATATCGAGCGGTGAAGGCAGCGCGTTTGGGCGGTATTCGCCCACAACGAAGTAGGTGGGTTGCCCCGTGGACGGACCCACGGTGCGGATCGCGTCATACTCCTTAAGCGAACCTGTGAGTAGACGGATCGAATGCTCACCCTCGGGGAACGCCGGAGCTGACCCCAGTGGGCCGCTCGTGGTGCCATCGGGCAGAGTGATCTCAGCTTCCCAGTCACCGGTCTCATCATCCGCATAGACAATGTCCCAAATTGTACGGTTCTGGTTCAGCTCGTCAGTGAGATGGCTGTAGGCACCGTCGTCGATCTTAACGGCTATGGTCGAGCCGCCAGAACGAGGATGACACCAACCCTTGCCGCTAATCTTCAGCTTGCCACCAAGTTCAGACTGCTCCTGAATCTGCCAGGTGGGCTTCTCTGTACTCGGGGTGCACTGGATAACCTCCATTGGTGGCTCTTCCCAAGGTTCGCCACCCACGACAAGCGAGGGAGTCACGAGCATACGCTGCATGTCACCTTCGGCGAATACGCCACTCGAGACCGCAAGCGAGAGCTTCTGGCCGGCAACGATAGTCTCCGGCAAGTCGATCGTGGTGGAGAATGAACCATCAGCATTTGCCTCGACAATCTTCCAGATCGTCGAATCCTCCGAGCCGTTGAGCGGATGCTTGACGATATCGGAACCGGTGCGCTCATATTGTCCAGTCTGGTCGTTCACCAAACGGTAATTGAGCTTGATGGCAATCATTGAGCCGCTCGTAGCGTCGGCCTTCGTCCAACCTGTTCCGCTGACGCGAGCGGTGCCGCCAGGCTCCACGTCCTGTTCGGCCCAGACAAGCGCGGCATCGTCTTCGGCGTCCGACTCAGCCTTGACATAGGGGTAGGAGGGGCTGCCATCTGCGGGGATCACATCGAGTTCGGTCGTCGTGCGCACCGCACCGCCAGCATTCCAAGCCGTGAAGGAGACCTGTGTACCGTCGTTATGGAGTTCGGCCCACTCCGGGCCGAACTCCATGACGGGATCGTTGCCCCAAAAACCATCTACTACACCGTCACGCCCGGAGTTCCACTGGATTTGAAGCGCTCCCTGCACTTCGGGGGTAATTGTGAATCCTTCCGATCCCTCTGCAACCTCGGTGTAGGTCGGGAAAGGCGTGAGCTTGGGCAGCGCGACATCTGGATTCGGCCCAACCGTGAAGTCCAAGCCGTTGAGATACATATCGCGTCCCCAGATCGCGGCACTAACATGGACGGCACCTGCTTGAAGGTCCGCGCCATAATCATTCACAGCCGGAATCATGGCCGAAATTTTCGCGATTCCTGCTTCGTCAGCTTCGACAGCGCCAATAGTGGTGTTGCCAATAGCGAAACCAACTTCGTCACCCGTATCCAGACCATCAAGAGTCACCTCAATAGTGTCCCCATAGTGGTAACTCCGATTTGCATCGTAGCTCACACCAGCCACCGTATCCGGCGCCCGGAAAGTTGCTGCCTCCGAGACCACAGTTCCCGCGCTGGTGGAAACGAGAACACGGTACTCCCAACCATGCATATACCCTGGGTTTGCGGCTTCAACCGCAATGAGGTCCGACGTTGCGTCATCCCCTTCATAGTTCACCCAGTCATCGCCTGAGACGCGGTATTGCCACTGGAACCGCACGGGAACATTTGCTTCGGCTTCAACAAGAAACTCTGCCACGCCGCTGCCATCATTTATGACACTCTCGGGCTGGGTAGTGATAACAGGCAGCTCAGCAACGGGTAGCACGGTGATCTCTGCGGACTCGCTGCGAACATTGTCGCCATCGGCAAGCTCACCAGAACTCACCATGACGGTGTGCTTCTCCCCGGCTTTCCAGCCCTCGGGGAAGGGAATGGTGGCGCTCCACGTTCCCCGGAAACTCGCACGAGCAGCCGCAATGATGCTCTTATCGGTGAGCACCTCACCGGTGACCGGGTTGCGCACATCGCCGCCCGCCTTGAGCCCGTCAATGCGCACCGAAATAATCGAACCAGCATTCTTTGCAGCGGTGTTCTTCCAGTCCTTACCACTTAACGTGAAACTCTGGCCCTCTTCGACGTACTCGGGCACCAGATACTGCACCAGCTCGTCGGACTCTCCCCAGCGCCAGCCGTCCTCAAGTTGGCCACGCACAACGACAGTGGCGGGTTCGCTAAATGCCTGGCCAAGGCGGTTGGTGTACTTCGCACGGAACTGTACACCGCTCTGGGCTTGAGCCACCGCCTGCGGACCAAAAAGCCATAGGTCCGAGCTGGTTGCCGTGAATCCAGACTCGTCTTGCATGTCCTCCCAGGCACCGCCCGGGAGCTTGCGTTGCCAGCGCACGTTCGGCTTCGGCATACCCTCCGCGGCACTGTTCAACACAACTTCCACCACACCAAAATCGTCGGGGGCTTGTGTTACCGACTGCGGTTGAGTAGTCACCCTTGGCTCCGCCCAGTCTGCGGGGTGCTTGTAGTCGATCACATGGAGCGTTGCCTCCGCAATCGACTCGGGCCACCCATGCGGATTGCTGACGAGACGACTATCGGTACTCGTCATCTCCACAACCATGCCGTCCATCTCGGGCGTCACTTTGGCAATCGTGTACTCGTAACTGAAGCGCGAGGTGGCACCATCGTACTTCTCTGCAGAACCACTATTGCGAGCTTCCTCGCCAATCCAGCCGTCCTGGATCGCGTATTCCGGCTCGAGTGCCGCACCCATCTCCTGGGTCCTGATGTGCGCAGATGCGTATGCGAACGGGTATCCCTCAATCTCGATCGTGAAGGTTGCTGGCTCGCCAACACGTACCGTTACATCCTGCGGTAGCTTCGTGATCGAGACGTCCTTCTCCACTGGCGGTGTATACGGCGGATGCACCGGGTACACGGCTTGCCAATAGTGGAGGAGCTGCTGGGGTTGACCGCCATGCGCTTTGTACAGCACCACAACCTCGAGCTGCATCGTCTGAGTGGGGGTGCCCGCAGGCAGCACGGGAACGTCAATATACGCGTTGTAGTCGGTCGGATTATCCGCGTACGTCCATTCCCCATCACCACCCCAGCGCCACGCCAGGAAGGGATAATTTTCTAGGTCGGTCTTGTCACTATCCGGGCGAGGATCTTCCGTCACACTTCTGCTCGGAACGTAGATCTCGAACCAGTCCCCGCCGTACACACCATCGACCTCCGGATGGCCCGTGTCGAGTTCGGTGAAATCCGAGATGTAATCAACGCTGATTTCCTCGGGAAATGCCGGAGCATCGGAGAGATCGTCACCGGCGTCGTGTGCAACGATGCTATTCGGCTGAGCCGGAACAGTTTCGGGTTCGGCACCTGCTTCAACAACGGCATCCACCGTGGACGCAGCTTCCTCGGTGGAGGTACCCGGCGCTGCTGGAGGCACCTCGACCTCAGCGTCCGGTGTCACAGGCGCCGGATCCGTCACTGTCAGTTCAACCGGATCTGAAGCGGTCTCGCCACCCTCGTTCACCGCGATGGCCCGGTAGAAGCCACCCTGTTCGGCGATTGCTTGATCAAAACTGAGAGTCGCCGATATGGAGCTGGGCACGACCTGCGGGTCAATATCCTCCCATGCGGCGGAATCTTCGGGATGATCAAGATAGGTCGCCGTCGCTCGTTGCCAGCGGAAGCTTGTTGCGTCCTTGACGTCCACCGTTAGCTCGGCCAATTCTCCGGCAACAACGGTTACCGGCTCTGGTTGCAGGATGAAACGCGGCGGAGCCGTGGTTGGTGAGACGTCGACCGTCTCACTCTTGTCAGCATAAGCCGCCGGTGAAAGGCTGACTCCGCTCACACCAATAGCACCTGCAAGTGCGAGCGCAAGGATACGGCTACCACGAGCCGAGACAAAAGACGACATGGGGGCTCTCTCAGAGGGGGTTGTGAATGCGGTGTGGAGGGCAGCACTAACGCCGCCCTCCAGATACGCGGGTACTACTTGGTGAAGTTCACCGTGACGCTACGAGGTACATCAGCACCACCGGTCGACTGCCACGGCGTGTTCCAGAGCGAACCAGTAAGGAAACGCAGTGTGTGCGTACCGCTCGGCACAGAGCCGATGGGAATATCCACGGTGAATGAGCCGCCGACGATATCGCTCGACTTGTAGGTTGCGTTCGGGAAGCCGCTTGTACCGTTGTACGAGGCATCTGTTCCGGTTGCACCGGGGTTCCCCTTGCCAATGTAGAACCAGACATCAGCCGGGGACGATCCCGCCGCCGGGTAGGGCTTCGGAACTGGCGCCTTGTCAGTACCGGTGTCAGCGTGCTTGATGACGCCGTTATCAAGCTTCACGCCAATCACGGAGTTGTACGCGGTATTGGTACGGCGGAAGCCCTCACCCACGACAGTCACCTTGGTCTTAGCCGCATTGACCTTGACACTCGTAATCTTCGCCGTAGTGTTCGGAGCAATAACCTTGATCGACGGCGAGCTGGTCTTCAGGGGAGTACCGGTGGTCGCCGTACCCAAGCGCAGGCGAACCTCATAGTCACTTGCGAGGGCCGCGGACGTTCCAACGACCATGCGCAAATTACTATCGGTAGGGTTGCCCGAAGCATTGGTAGTAAATGTCTTCTTTGCGACAGCAGCCGACGTATTCGTACGACTCAAGACCGCAGTGTACTTCGTGTTTGCAGCCAGACCACTCACGAAGAAGGTCTGGTAAGAGCCACGCTGAACCTCATAGGTTTGCACCGAAACGCTTTCGCCCGCAGCGTTCGCCACAGAACCGATACCAAACACTGAGCCCAGCGCAAGAAGGGTCGCAAGCAGCAGAGACACGGTCCCCGACTGCTTCTTTACGGTGCGGGGCGAGGCCCCCACCGTTGTTGTTGTGATAGACATTGCTGCCGTATCCTTCCTAATTGAGTCAGAACTCCGCGTTGACAGCTTCCTACGGCTCGCGGAGCCTGACTGTGGGACTGCGCCGGGTTGATACACCCGGCGTAGTTTCTTATGTCATGGCCACGGACTCACCTGAGAACCTAAGCCGACATAAGAAATCTGTGGGTGCGCCGTCACGCCATAGCCTCGGGCGCTCATTCCAATGCCTCCAAGACGTCGTCGACAATGCTGTTCATGAGAATCGGGCCACCTGTCGACGTCCAGGAAGAACCGTCCACCAGGATGATGTGATCGTTCTGGTAAGCACTCAACTCCGTGAAACCAGGCACCTTCTCGGCCTCGGCAAGCGCTTTCTCACCACCCTTGATGTCGGTGGTGCCGCCCGCGTTCGGGTTCTCAATGCTTGAACCGCCCAGGGTTCCAAAGAACATGTAATCGGCATCAATGCTCTTGAGGTTCTCCAACGAGACCGGATCCGAGTGTCCACGACCCTCACGATCCTGATTGGCCGGACGTTTGAGGCCAAGATCGGTCAACGCACGGCCAGGTAGCAACTCTTTGAGGATCAACGCAGCACCCGTACCCTGCCACCGTACGATCGAGAACGTGTTATCGGCGTACTTGGCGAGCTTGGGCTTGGCCTCCTTAACCTTCGCGTCGTACTCGGCAATCACCTTTTCGCCCTCGTCCACCATGTTGAGTGCCTCGGCCACACGCCTGAAGTTCACGCGCCAGTCCCCACCGGCATAACCGGTGTACACAACCGGGGCAATCTTGCGAAGTGCCGCAACCACGGGCGGATTGTTGTTGATGCTCGTCCCATCAACGAGGATGAGATCCGGTTTAGCCGCACCGATGGCCTCGAAGTTGGGCTGCGCGATGCCACCGAGGATAGGCAGGTCAGAGGCGACGTCAGCCAGGTAGTTGGGGACGGTCTGCTGACCACGTCCCGTCACCGCACCGATCGGAGTAACACCTAACGCGAGCGTGCCGTCCATCGTCGGTTCAGAGAGCACGACCACCCTCTCAGGATGTTCGGGCACCGTGACTTCGGTACCTTCGGCGTCGACGACGACGCGTGTGGGCCCTTCAGTTGCCGGACCGGAGCCGGTGTTCTCCGTACCGCCGCAGGCCGAAAGCACAAGAGAGGCCGCCAGCCCGAACATAGCAACACGCAGCCGTTTACCGAACTTCATTGCTCTCGTATCCCACTTCCCACGCACCCTTTGTCATGATTTTAGGAATTCACAAAACTGACATAAATCAGTTTGTCGAACTATCAATATTAGGGCAACCTAACCTAACTTTTTCGAACGTCAGGTTACCCTAACTTGACCCGTTTCCCTATAGCTTCATGTCCATCGTGGGCCGCATATATCTGGCGTACTCCACCTTGTGCTGGCACCCCAACGAAACAACTAGCCCCGGCTTCACTCCTGTACGAGCTCCCCCTGCCGAACGATCTCCCTTCCCACCCACGCCTGTGAGCACGAAGAATAAAATAAACCCGACCCACAGGAATACGTGGGCCGGGTTCGTCGTCGTCGATATTCAGTGGACGGCACATCAGCGGCGCTAAGTCAGGCATCCCCTAGCACCAAGGCGAGCTGTGAGTAACGCCTCATAGCCATCGAGACGGTGTCCCGAAATTCCGCGGGGCGGCCGATGCGGAGTCTCGTTAACCCACCCAGCATTGCGACGACGCCACCACCCCACAAGAGCGACTTTGTTCTCCCGTCGTTCCCTCAGAAAGATAGGTTAGGCTAACCTGACGTAAAACACAGCTGAAGGGATCTGATGGCCAAGAGAGGTTTTCAAGGAGCGGTGCTTCGGAGTTTCGGAGCTCGTGACCATTACGCGACGGTACTGCGCAGCGAGTTGTTGGCACCGACGTTCTTACGGGTGCACTTCCACTGCGACACGCTCTTCACGGAAGTCGCGGCACTGCCCACAGCATGGCTTCGCTTCTGGTTCCCCGATCTCGACGGACGCGACGTCGAGCATCAGCGTGCCTATACGATCAGCAAGGCCGATGAGGGCGGTGGAGAATTCGCCGTCGACTTTGTTCTGCATGAACCCGCCGGTCCAGCCTCGGCGTGGGCGACGGCTGCCGCGCCGGGCGACACCATACCTTTCATGTCGCTCGGATCCTCCAAGTTTGAACTCCCCGAGGACCTGCCAGCCGGTTACCTGGTGATCGGCGATGCGGCCTCGATCCCCGCCATCAGTTCCATCGTGCAGGTGATTCCCGACGAGGTACCGATCGAGCTCTACCTCGAAGAACACCATCCCAGCGACCACCAGATACCGCTCCCCTCGCATCCGCGCATGAGGACACATTGGGTAAAACGGACAGGTGCCACATCGCTTGCTGCCGGAATCGAAGCCCGCGACTGGTCCAACTGGTACGCCTGGGTGACCCCCGAATCCGGGTCACTCAAGGCGCTGCGCCCCAGGTTGAAAGACGACTTCGGTTTCCCCAAACCGGACCTCTACTTCCAGGCTTATTGGATCGAAGGGCGCTCAATGGGCAAACAGCGCTCGTCCGAGGTTGCTGAGGTTGCGGCTCCGGTGGTGGATGACGTGCGTGAGGCGGCGGTATCGGAGCCGGGCGGCGACGCCGTCGTCGAAAACGATTCCGGAACGACGACGAAGGGAACCTGGCGTTCACAAGCGGCACGGCGGCTCATCGCCCCGCTTCGCACAACGATGATTCTCGGTGGCGTCATCCAAGCCATCGTCACCCTCATTCAACTGGCGCCATTCTTCCTATTGACCCAGCTCGCCCAACTACTGGTGGAAGGCGCGCCAGCCAGCCGACTGTGGACACTAGGAATCTGGGCGCTGGCACTCATCGGCGTTGGAGCTACGCTCTCCTCCCTGCTGCTGTGGTGGCTGCACACCGTCGACGCCCGCTTCGAAAAGGACTTGCGCCAGCGCCTGCTGGGCCAACTGGCCAAACTCCCCCTTGGCTGGTTCGACACCCGCACGTCAGGGCACATCAAACAGATCGTACAAGACGACACCCTCGCACTCCACTACCTCATGGTGCACGCGGTACCGGACGCGGTTGCCGCCGTCGTCGCTCCGCTGGCGGTACTCATCTACCTATTCACGGTGGACTGGCGGATGGGACTCATCCTCTTCCTTCCCGTGCTGGTGTACCTCCTCGCGATGGCAAACATGGCGTTCCGCTCCGGCGCAAAGGTATCCCAAGCACTTCGCTGGGCAGAACGCATGAACGCAGAGGCGTCGGGCTATCTGGACGGCCAGCCCGTCATCCGCATCTTCGGAGGGGCCGCGGCCTCCCCCTTCACCAACCGGCTCGCCGAGTACATTCGATTCCTGGACGGATGGCAGCGGCCCTTCATCGCGCAACGAACCCTTATGGACCTGGCCAACCGCCCCAGCACATCGATGCTGCTCATCGTGGCGTTCGGAGGCTGGCTCATCATCAAGGGCTCCATGCCTGCGGTGGCACTGGTGCCGTTCCTGCTCCTCGGCACCACTTTCGGGTCACGGCTGCTGGGAATCGGATACGGCATCGCGGGGCTCAATACCGGCCTCATCGCCGCGCGCAGACTCCAGTTGGTGCTCGACGAAAACGCTCTGGAGACCCACGAAGCGGCGCCATCGGGTGATGGAGTTCGGGTGGGCCTGGTCGAGTTCGACGACGTGAGCTTCTCCTATCGGCCCGGAGTTCCGGTTTTGCAGAAGGTTTCACTCACCTTGGAACCCGGCACCCTTACCGCACTGGTGGGCCCATCCGGTTCCGGAAAATCAACACTCGCCGCACTGCTGGCACGGTTCCACGACGTCGAGAGCGGTGCGATCCGAATCGGAGGAAGCGATGTCCGTGTCCTGAACGCCGATGAGCTCTACCGCAAGGTGGGATTCGTGTTCCAGAACCCGGAGATCATCCAGGGGACGGTGCGAGAGAACATCGCTTTGGCAGAGCCCGAGGCCAGCATGGAGCGAGTGGAGGCCGCGGCCAAGGCTGCACAGATCCACGAACGCATCATGCGATTGCCGCAGGGCTACGAGACCCCGCTGGGACCGGACGCCGCGCTCTCGGGAGGCGAGCGGCAACGCCTCACCATTGCCCGTGCCATCCTCGCCGACACCCCGGTGCTGGTTCTCGACGAAGCTACCGCCTTCGCCGATCCCGAATCGGAATACCAGGTGCAGCGCGCACTCAACAAACTCACCGAGGGCCGCACGGTCATCGTCATTGCCCACCGCCTCCACACCATCACCGCTGCCGATCGCATTGTGGTGTTGGAACACGGACGGATTGCTGAAGTGGGAACCCACGAGGAACTGCTGGCCGTGGCCGGCAGATATAGCGAGCTGTGGAATGTTGGCCACGCCGAGGCCGATGCCGGCCGGGGCGGCGCTAATCCAGGCCGCACCGAGGCCCAGGAGGTCCGAGCATGATTCGCTCAATCATCACACTACTGCCGGACAATCTCAGCCCCACGCTGCGGCTCCATCTGGCGCTCACCGTGTTCAGCGTGATGCTGCGCGCCGCCGCGGCCCTGCTGCTGGTCCCGGTGGTGGCGGCACTCTTCTCCCCCACTCCCGCCCGCGCCTGGCTCTGGATCGTAGCACTCACGCTGGTGATCGTGGTGGGGTGGCTACTGGATTGGTGGATCTCGCGCATCGCCTACCGAATGGGCTTCGCCCTCCTCAACTCTGGACAACGCACGTTGGCTGACCGCCTCGCGCAGGTTCCCCTCACATGGTTCACCGCGGAGAACACCGCTGCCGCCCGGCAAGCCATCGCCTCCACCGGCCCCGAGCTGGTGGGAATCTTTGTATATCTGGTGACCCCCATCATCGGCGCGCTACTTTTGCCCGTGGCAATCGCCGCCGGATTGCTGTTCTATTCCTGGCCGCTCGGACTGGCCGCCCTCATCGGAGCGCCGCTCCTGGCCGCCTCATTCGCGGCAACCGTGAGAATCGGCCGCTCCGCCGATCAAGCGGCCAGCAAAGCAAACAGCGCTCTCACCGAGCGCATCGTCGAGTTCGCCCGCACCCAGCAAGCTCTGCGTGCCGCCCGCCGCGTGGACAACGAACGCAGCCAGGTGGGTCAGGCACTCGCCTCGCAACACTCCTCGGTCATGCGCCTACTCCTCATGCAGATCCCCGGGCAACTCATCTTCAGCCTGGCCACGCAGCTGGCCCTGCTGCTCTTGGCGGGCGCTGTCATTGCCGTGGCCATGAGCGGAGGGCTGGGTGCTCCCGAAGCCATCGCGATGATCATCGTCATCGCACGCTACCTGGAGCCCTTCACAACGCTCGCCGAACTCAGTGGAGGCATCGAGACCACTACGAGCACTCTGGGCAGAATTCGCGCCATCGTTGAGGCGCCCCTAGTGCGCTCAGGTAGCAGGCAGCTCGCCCCTTCCAAGGCGCCCGAGATCGAGCTGCGCGATGTCAGTTTCGACTACGGCAATCCCGACATCCCAGTGCTCGCAAGCCTGAACCTCACGCTCCAGTCGGGAAGCACCACCGCCATTGTTGGACCATCCGGTTCAGGCAAGAGCACCATCTTGTCCCTTATCGCTGGTCTCCACGACCCGAGCGCAGGCAAGGTGCTGGTGGACGGCGTCGATGCGGCCGAACTACAGGCCGATGCCAGGACAGAACTGGTCAGCGCCGTCTTCCAACACCCCTACCTCTTTGACGGAAGCGTGCGCGAAAACGTCCTCACCGGGCTCCCCACTGCCACGAACGAAAAACTCTCCGAGGTGGCACGACTCGCTCGCATTGACACCCTCATCGCCCACTTGCCAGACGGGTGGGACCAGAGCGTCGGCGAAGGTGGCAAGACCCTCTCCGGTGGCGAGCGTCAACGCGTCTCCATCGCCCGCGCCCTCCTCAAACCGGCGCCCATACTCATCATCGACGAGGCCACCAGCGCACTCGACACCGAAAACGAAACGGCCATCACCGCTGCACTCACCTCCGACTCCATTCCGCGTACCCGAATCATCGTCGCCCATCGCCTGGCCAGCATTCGCTCCGCAGACCGTGTCATCTTTATCGACGAGGGCAAGATCCTCGAAGACGGCACCATCGAGCAACTGTTAGCCGCCGGTGGACGCTTCGCCGAATTCTGGCGAGGGCAAAACGCCGCAAGCGGATGGCGGCTGCGTGTCGAGGAGTAGCCGAGATGATACGTAGGTGACGCCGCGGCGCCGTCGTCGCAACTAGGGCGTGTCTCCCAATAGGTGGAGCCGGTGCGGTAGGTGTTCGCGAGCTTGTGGAGCGGGTTGCGATGCCGCGTGTTCAGAGACCAGCGGCCTTCAGTGCTGCAGCCACGTGTAGGGCTGTGGTCGGGAACACCGGTACCGGCGCATCCTTTTGTGTGATCAGAAGCTCGATCTCCGTGCATCCGAGGATGATGCCCTCGGCTCCGGCCTCGACCAGGCGCGCGATGACGTCGCGGTACTTTTGGCGTGACTGCTCGGTGACGATGCCGTGCACCAGCTCGTCGTAGATGATGCGGTGCACTGTCGCTCGGTCCTCGGCGTCTGGGATTACCGCACTGATGTCGTGTGACGCGAGGCGGTCGCGGTAGAAGGCTTGCTCCATGGTGAAGGCCGTACCGAGCAAGCCGACCGTCCGCAGATTTGCTGCAGTGATCGCTTCGGCCGTGGTGTCCGCGATGTGTAGGAACGGAACACTGATGGCGTCTGTGATCCGATCGGCAACCAGGTGCATCGTATTGGTGCACAGGACGACGAGCCCGGCACCGGCGGCCTCAAGCCCCTTCGCATGGGCGGCAAGGGCTGCGCCTGCCGCGTCCCAATCGCCGGATGCCTGCATCGCCTCGATCTCGGCGAAGTCGAGTGAGTCTAGGAGGATAGGGGCCGAGTGGAAGCCGCCGAGTTCGTCTCTGACTTTTTCGTTGGCCATTCGGTACCAGTCCAGGGATGACTCCCAGCTCATACCGCCGAGTACGCCGATCATTTGCATGCCTCCATATTACGGCCGAACACAGCGTGGATCACATTAGGCGGAGCCAGGTGAGGACGGCGCAGAGGGTGACGCCGGCTCAGTAGGTGATCGCGAGTTTGTCGAACCTCGTGGCGACGCCGCGCCATTGCTTTGCGAGGGCGAAGTATCGCTCGATGACGTTGCGACCCTTGTAGGCCACCTCGTCGAGGCCGGGAGGGCGTCCACCCCGGCAGCAGCGGCGTTTGCGGGCAGCTGCCTGGTCCCGCTTGTCCGGGATCACGGCCTTGATACCGCGCCGCCGCAACTCGGATCAGATGACGCCGGTCGCGTAGGCGCGGTCCGCGATCACCACATCCGGACGTGTGCCTGGTCGGCCGCGACCGGAGCGGAGAACATAGATCTGGGCGAGGACTTCGGCGAGCATCGCGCCGTAAGAATGCCGCCACCCTCACCCCGGATATGGGAGACACGCCCTAGTGAAAAACTCATCGATCCACCCCAAGCATGGATACGACTTGATGTAACATGTGACGTATTGCGTTGCGTGTTACCTGAGGTAGGATGAGATTGTGCGGATAAAGATTCACCCCCACGTGTTGGGCCACGGTCTAACACCGGAGCAGATCGTTTCCGCATACAACTCGGGATCCAGCGCATCAGTTGTTCGTTATCGTGACAGAGACAGTGAACCGATACGGCGAGCTCTCATTGGTTTCGATAACGAGATGAGAAGGATTCAAATACTGTTCGTCTGGGACGGGGCCGACTCGGTTTTGGTGTTCCACGCACAGTACTTGACCAAACAGTTTCTAGCGGAGGTGAAGAAAGCATATGAGCAACTACGTTGACGAGAACGGCGTCGTATTCACCGATGCCGACATTAGCCAGTGGGTTGAAGAGGCAGACGCTGGGTTCCCCAACTCGGTGTTCGTGGCTACCCCTGGCAGGCCCTGGGAGACCCGCACCGAGCCGATGGTCACCAAGAGCTTGCGGGTTCCCAACTCCCTGTGGAGCTTGCTGGAGAAGCAGGCCAAGGAACAAGGCATCAGTACCAGCGAACTGGCGCGCCAAGCCCTTGCCCAGGGTCTACTGGCGAGCACATAACCTACGGCGTCCCTCACGGCGGCGCCGTCATCGTCGCCACAGCTGCCGGGGCGTGAAAACTTGAAAACACGGGCGGCCAGGTACTCGAAAGTACCCGGCCGCCCGTCGGTTACGCCTGTCAGCTCAGTTGAGCTTGGACTTGCCCATCGCCTCGCCCTTGCCGAACTTCACGTCGCGAGCAGCAGCAAGCTTGGAGGTGAGACCAAAGATCTCGATGAAGCCCTTGGCATTGGACTGGTCAAAGCTGTCGCCGGCATCGTAGGTGGCGAGGTTGAAGTCGTACAGCGAGGTGTCTGAGCGACGGCCTGTCACCACGGCGCGACCACCGTGCAGGGTCATGCGGATATCGCCGGAGACGTACTCCTGGGTATCACGGATGAAGGCGTCGAGCGAGCGCTTGAGCGGGGAGAACCACTGGCCCTCGTACACGAGGTCGGTCCACTTATCCGCCACGCCACGCTTGAAACGGGCCTGGTCGCGATCGAGGGTCACGTTCTCGAGTTCCTTGTGAGCAGTGAGCAGAGCCATCGCGCCCGGTGCCTCGTAGATCTCACGCGACTTGATGCCCACGAGACGATCCTCGACGATGTCGATACGGCCGATGCCCTGGGCACCAGCGCGACGGTTCATCTCCTGGATGGCCTCAAGCGGGGTGACGGGACGGCCGTCAATGGCCACCGGGATACCCTTCTCGAAGGAAATGACGATCTCGTCGGGAAGCGGCGGGTAGGTGGGATCATCGGTGTAGGAGTAGACGTCCTTGGTGGGCGCGTTCCAGATGTCCTCGAGGAAGCCGGTTTCGATGGCGCGTCCCCATACGTTCTGGTCGATAGAGAACGGGTTGTGGTGGGTGGTCTCGATCGGCAGGTTGTGCTCGTTGGCGTAGTTGATGGAGAACTCGCGGGTCATGGCGAGATCGCGCACGGGGGCGAGGCACTTGAGATCCGGCGCCAGCGAGGTGATGCCGTTCTCAAAACGCACCTGATCGTTGCCCTTGCCGGTGCAGCCGTGGGCAACCACGGTGGCGCCGAACTCGCGGGCTGCGGTGACGAGGTGCTTGACGATCGCGGGGCGCGAGAGCGCGGACACGAGCGGGTAAGCATCCATGTAGAGGCCACCGGCCTGGAGCTGAGGCATGCAGTACTCGGAGGCGAACTCGTCGCGAGCATCCGCGACGTAAGCCTCGACAGCGCCGCAATCGAGGGCGCGCTGACGAATAGTCTCCAGATCCTCGCCACCCTGGCCGAGGTCAACGGCCACCGTGACAACTTCCATGCCGGTCTGCTCGGCGATCCAGCCGATGGCGACCGAAGTGTCCAGGCCACCGGAGTAGGCCAGTACGACACGATCCTTATGCTGAGGCATCTTTTCTCCTTGTTGTGTTCCGGGCAAGCCGGTTGTTCTTAGTAATTTTTCGTGGTGAGCGCGGAATTTTCCCGCGGGCTACTTCAAATCCAATAATTCTTCACGCAGAGTGGAGGCAACCGCCTCGTCCGTGGCAACGACGAGTACCGTATCATCCCCCGCGATACAGCCGAGGACACCATCCAGCATTGCGCGATCAAGTCCCGAGGCAAGCAGTTGGGCCGCGCCCGGAGGGGTGCGCAGCACCAGCTGATTGCCCGCCTGCTGCACGCTAATGAGCACCTCGGCGCACCACCGGGCGAGCTGGGCGCGTGCGCCCTGGGTGGCTGCCTGCACCTCCATCGGGTCCGGTACTCGATACACCTGCTTTCCTTCGGCGTCCTTGACTTTAACCGCGCCCATTTCGTCGAGATCTCGCGAGAGCGTGGCCTGGGTGACGGAAATGCCATCCTCCCGCAACCGCTCCTGCAGTCGACTCTGCGAGCCGATCCTCTCTTTCACAAGGATCTGCGCAATGAGAGCCTGCCTGGCCGATCGGGTTCCGGGAATGAAAGCTTCCGCCATCGTTAGTCTCCGTTCACGAAGGTCTGTGCGTTCTCGGTCATGAAACTGATGAAGGGGACAAGCTGTTCTTCGGTGATGATAAGAGGTGGGGCGAGGCGGATCGTCGTCCCGTTGGGGGCGTTGACGATAAAGCCCGCTTCGAGTGCCACCTGGTGAACGACGGCGGAGTCCGCCACCTCGACACCCAGCAGCAGTCCGGCGCCACGCACCTGGTATCCGACCGCTTCTAGTTGCGCTCGCAACCACGCGCCAGTTTCGGCCACGTGCCCGAGAAGATTCTCCACCTCGGTGAGGGTGGCACGTGCGGCGGCACTGGCCACCGGGTTACCCGCGAAGGTTGAGCCGTGGCTGCCGGGGCCGAAGATATCACCGGCGGCTCCCACGCCTACACAGGCACCGATGGGGAATCCCCCACCGAGTCCCTTGGCAAGAGTGACGACGTCGGCGCGCACCTGCTGCGAAGCCAGCCACACTCCGGTGCGCCCAATACCCGTCTGCACTTCGTCCACGACGAGCAGTGCACCGTGCTTGTCACACAGCTCGCGGATGGCGGCGAGGACGCCGTCGGCGAGGGGAAGCACTCCGGCTTCCCCTTGGATCGGCTCGACGAAGATTCCGGCGACGTCGTCGTTGAAAGCAGCGGTCAGGGCCGCAATCGTTGGCTCAACGAACTCGACGTTACCGGGTAGCGGCTCGAAGGGTTCGCGAATCACCGGTTTCTCCGTCACCGACAGCGCACCCATGGTGCGGCCGTGGAAGGAGTGGGTGAGCGAGAGGACCTTGCCGCCGGGCTTGTGGAGCCGGGTGAGCTTGAGGGCCGCCTCGTTCGCCTCGGTGCCGGAGTTCGCGAGGAACACCTTGACCGGGGCGTCGTAGCCGGAAGCGTCGAAAATCTGCTGGATCTTCTCGCCAAGAGCTACTTGGGCGGGGCTGGTGAAGAAGTTGGAGATGTGGCCAAGTTCGTTCACCTGGGTGGTGACAGCCTCGATAATGGCCGGGTGGGCATGCCCCAGCGCGTTAACGGCGATACCCGCGAGAAGATCGAGGTACTGCTTGCCGTCGGCGTCCCACACGTGCACACCCTCACCCTTGACGAGGACCAGCTGGGGTGCACCAAAGGTATTCATGAAGGTGTGGGTATAACGCGAGGTCAGCTCCCCCGACTTCGTCACTGGATCAGTACTGATGCTCACTTTCCGCTCCCTTCCGCGTGCCGAACCACCTGGGTACCAATGCCGGCGTCGGTGAAGACCTCCAGCAGCATGGAGTGGGCCATGCGCCCGTCAATAACGTGTGCCTGCTCGACGCCCTGGTCCACGGCCCGCAGCGCCGCCTCCATCTTGGGAGCCATGCCGGAATCGAGCGACGGGATGAGTCCGCGCAGGTCCTCGGCGCCGATTTGGTCCACCAGCGAGGACTTGTCCGGCCAATTGAGGTAGAGCCCCTCAACGTCCGTCAGCATGATGAGCTTCTTGGCACCCAATGCCACTGCAATGGCGCTCGCCGCGGTATCCGCGTTGACGTTGAGGACCTCGCGGGGAGATTCGATGTCCACCGCCACCGTGGAGACCACCGGGATCCGACCCGCATCGAGGAGATCGGTGATGGCCACCGGGTTGACCTTGATGACGTCGCCAACATGGCCGATGTCCACCTTTTCGCCAGCCACGGACGCCGTGCGGCGCTTGGCGAGCAATAGGCTGGCGTCCTCACCGGACAAGCCCACCGCATAGGGTGCCTTCTCGTTGATGAGAGAAACCAGTTCACGCTGCACCTGGCCGGTAAGAACCATACGAACCACGTCCATGGTTTCCTTGGTGGTCACGCGCAGGCCGCCCCGGAACTCGGACTCGATGCCCACGCGCTGGAGCATCGAATTGATCTGCGGGCCGCCACCGTGCACCACAACAGGCTTGATGCCCATGTGGTGAAGGAAAACAATGTCCTGGGCGAAGGCCGCCTTGAGCTCCTCGGAGACCATGGCATTACCGCCGTACTTAATGACGAAGGTTTGCCCGGCGAACTCCCGAATCCACGGGAGTGCCTCGACAAGAACCTCAGCCTTTTGCTGCGCGCGCTGGAGGCGTATCAGAATGTCTGTCATGAGGAGTACGCCGAATTCTCCTCGACGTACGCGTACGTGAGGTCGTTGGTGAGCAGGCGAACGAACTCGCCACCCGCTTTGAGGTCGATGGAGATGGTGACAAGGCGCCCGGTCATATCCACGAGCTCGCGCGGGTCCCCCACACCACCGTTGCGGCACACGGTGACACCGTTGATAGCCACGTCCACCGCGTTCGCATCGAAAGGTGCCACCTCTTCGGGGACGGTTCCGAGGGAGGAGAGAACACGACCCCAGTTCGGGTCGTTGCCAAACACGGCACACTTGAGCAGGTTGGAGCGGGCCACCGAACGAGCGACGGCGAGGCCAGCTTCCTGCGACGAAGCGCCCGACACCTCCACGGCGATATCGTGGGAAGCACCCTCGGCATCGCCGATGAGCTGCTCCGCGAGATCCTGGGAAACGCGAGTGAGGCCCGCGGTGAACTCGTCGAGATCCGGCGCAATTCCTGAGGCGCCAGAGGCGAGAAGGATGACGGTGTCGTTAGTGGACATGCAGCCATCCGAGTCAATCCGATCAAACGACTGATCCATCGCCTGGCGCAGAGCATCGTTCGCCTGCTCGGTGGTGAGCGAGGCGTCGGTGGTCAGCACCACCAGCATGGTGGCCAGCTGCGGGGCGAGCATACCCGCACCCTTGGCCATGCCCCCGATCGAGTAGTCGCCCGTCACCGCGGAGGTCTTCGGCTTGGTGTCGGTAGTCATGATAGCGAGAGCGGCATTGGCGCCGCCATCGTCGCTGAGCTCGGAGAAGCCGGCATCAATTCCGGCGCGGATGGCATCCATGTTGAGCAGTTCGCCGATGAGGCCGGTGGAGCACACCGCGACCTCACCCGGCGCGACACCGATCTTGGCACCCGCTAGATGCGCGGTGGCTACCGTATCCGCGTAACCTTCCTCGCCGGTACAGGCGTTGGCGCCACCCGAATTGAGGACGACGGCGTGCAGCGAACCGTCCGCCACCGCCTGCCGCGTCCATCCCACTGGAGCCGCGTACACGCGATTCGAGGTGGTGACAGCGGCAGCTGTGTACTCGGGGCCGTTATTGACGACGACGGCGAAGTCCCGCTTGCCGTTCTGCTTGAGTCCGCAAGCCACACCGGCCGCGGTAAATCCTTGGGGCGTTGTCACCGTCACGGCGCGACTCCATTCACATTGAGACCCAGGTCCTCAGGCAGGCCGAGGGCAAGATTGAGGGATTGAAGGGCGGCACCGGCGGTGCCCTTCACGAGATTGTCGATGGCGCAGATCGCCGTGATCCGCTCGGCATTGCGATCGAGCGTCGCGTACACCAGGGCAGTATTTGCTCCGGTGACGGACGCGGTGGCGGGAACCTGCGAGACGTTGAGAACAAACGACTCGTTCGCGTAAGCGGCCCCGTAAGCTGCGGCGACGTCGTCGACCGTCACGTCGGAGGCCACCGGGATCGAAACGGTGGCGAGAATGCCGCGTGACATCGGAACCAGGACGGGGGTGAACGAGAGTGTAGAGACGCTGCCACCTGCCGCACGCAAGTTCTGCGCGATCTCAGGGATATGGCGGTGTGTTCCGCCCACGCCGTAAGGCAGTGCCGAACCAAAGGCTTCGGACGCCATGAGATGCGGCTTCATGGCCTTGCCCGCGCCGGAATATCCGACGGCGAGGGCGGCAACGATTCCCGTCGATTCCGCAATTCCCGCGGCGATGGCCGGCTGGGCCGCGAATGTCACGGCAGAGGCGTTGCATCCCGGAGCCGCGATGCGCTTAGTCTGAGAAAGAAGTTCACGCTGGGACGGACCCTCGGCACGGATGAGTTCCGGCATCCCGTACGTCCACGCTTCGCTGGCCTCCGAGCCGTAGAACGCCTCCCAATCAGCGGCGGACTCCAACCGGTGATCTGCTCCCAGGTCCACAATGACGCAGTCGGGGTTAATAGCTTCGATCGCGGCAGTGACGTCCGCCGAAGCTCCGTGCGGAAGTCCCAGAATGGCGACGTCGGAATCGGCCAGAACCGCTGGGTCAGTGGGCTGAACTTCCCGGTCAGCCAGACGTCGCAGATGCGGGTGATAATTACCCAGGGGCCCCCTCGAGGTTCCCGCACATAGTGCTCCGACATTCAGCTCAGGATGGTCCTGAACGAGGCGGAGCACTTCCCCACCTGCATACCCCGTCGCACCAGCGACAGACACCTTGATTGCCATGTGCATAACTATACATCGTTATGCATGAAAACCCGCGTCGGGTGGACGGTGCTCTAGCGCACAGTACGGATCTTATCGAGATCGCTCACGAAAGCTGCATAATTGTCCAGATCGGCACGTAGCGGCTGCACCACCATGTCCTGCGCGGCGGCCGAGAGCCCCTTGCCCAGATGCTTCGACACCCGACGTGCGGTCTTTCGAGCGCCTCGTCCGAGGAAGAAACGGCTGAGGAGTGCCGCAAGCCACCCGATGAGCAGGCCCACACTAAGAAGGACCGTAGGCAATCCCACCGGCCCCACGTAAGGCGGATCTGGCAGAAGGATCTGGAAGGCGCCGGCAATCCACAGCGCCAGCAACCAGCCCGCGCCGGCCACCACCGAAAGCCCGGCAAGCCACTGGATAAGCTTCATGAACCCCCACCACGCCGGGCGCCGACTGTAATCCACATTGGAGTTCATGATTAACGAGTCGGCGGTCTCGACAAGGGAATCAGAACGCTTCTCGCTCTCCGTCACCACATCCCTACGCCAGGTGCGCGGAAGATTCTCGGCGGCGCTCTGCGCATACCGACGCACCCCGGCCTTAGCTACGGCGCGCTGCCGTTCCAGCGGAATGAGTGAGCTCGCACCGACATGCTCCGTGCTCGCTCCAGACTCCCCTGCCAGATGTAGCGCGGCTAGCGGATCAGGCTTGCGACCGCCCACCCACGAGGTGAACAACCAGCCGGTAGCCCGCTTGCCCCGGTGAAGGTACGAGGCCTGAGCAGTCTGGGAAACAACCTTCGCGCCCGATGCCTCCATCAGACTGAGAGCGACGGCGTCGAAAGGCAGCAGCTCTCCTGGCGCCTCCAACCGGCCATCGTCCGCCCGAACCAGCGCGGACAGCTCTTCGGCTCGGTCACGCAAATCCGCCGCAAGGCGCTCCACAGCGGCTCGCTTTGTGGCGGAGACATCCTTGATGGTTTGCCGTAGTGCTTCAACACCTTCGCCTGTCAGCGCCGAGGTCTCTAGAACCTGGCTGCGCAGGCCATCGGATTCAAGAATCTCGGCCAAGTTTTCGATAACCCGGGGACGTTCCTCATGAGAGAGCCGATCCACCTGGTTGAGGACGATGAGCATCGAGGACGAATGCTCCCCCAGGACCCGAAGATAGTCCTCGTGTACCACGGCATCGGCGTACTTCTGCGGGTCAAGAACCCAGACGACGACGTCGGCGCGCGCAATGAGACGTTCGGATAGCTCACGATGAGCGAACTCCGTCGAGTCAATATCCGGAAGGTCGACAATGACAAGCTGGGAGTCGGCAGACCCCGGAAGGGAACGAGAGATCACTCGATCACCGACCTGCAGCCAGTCAAGAAGCTCACTCACCGGACCAGAAGCGACGGCGAGTGCGCGCGACGTCGTCGGGCGAAGAGCACTGACCGTGGCAGATTCGGTGGCGGTGACAGTGTTGACCAGCGACGACTTACCGGAGCCGGTAGCACCCGCAAAGGCAACGACGGTATGGTCCATGCCGCGCGCCCGACGCTCGTGAATCTTCTCAAGAAGATCCCGCGTCCCGTTGACAGCCTCGCCAGGTAGGTGAGACCCGCCGATCCTCAGGGCGTGCTCGAGCGTCTCAATGCCCTCGGGCAGTGTCAGTGCGCTCATCGACGCCGTTCCTTTCCTCGCGCCTGACGCGCTTCCTCAAAACTCTCCTTGATGTGCGCGCTGACGGATGCGTCCAGTTCCAGCACCTCCAGGCATTCCCGGAACGGAAGGGCATCCTCCGCAAGGAACTCGTGGGTACGTTGAACAAGATCGTTCTTGGCCTGGGCGGTCATCTTGCGGACAGCATCGTCACCAAATACCGCTTCCAGCACACGCTG
The DNA here is from genome assembly GCA_039812645.1 of Actinomycetaceae bacterium. Lineage (GTDB taxonomy): Bacteria > Actinomycetota > Actinomycetes > Actinomycetales > Actinomycetaceae > Ancrocorticia. The sequence continues at coordinate 57,420 of JBDIAV010000001.1, read as the reverse complement.
CGCAACCACAGCGGTGCCACCGGCCACGGCAACCTCGCCGCCGGTGAGGCCAGCGGTGGAGGCAAATACCGCAATCATGAGGGCCGCTCCCACCACGTTGACCCCCACCGAGAGAATGCGGGCGGTGGACTTCTTGTTGCGACCGGTTGAGGAGACCATCTCCACCAGCTCGCGCTGCCAGGCGCGCACGGCGGACGCCGCGGACGCCTGCCTCTCGCTCGGCGACCGCACATTCATGTGGGCCGCAGTGAGCACATTGACAGCCTCCGGGCGGCCCAACCACTCATCCTCGAGGGCGGCAAGGGCCTCTTCCGCCTGCGTGACCAGCATGGTGATGAGCGAATCCTCGATCGCGTTGTCCACACCGGAAAGATTCGCGGCGTTGTCTCCGCCGCGGAACCAACCACTGACCCGATCGCGCAGTGAGGAGACGCCATTCTCCAGCTTGCGCATCCAGTCGCCTGTACCAACAATTTCCTGCCAGCGCTGAAGTACTTCTCCACGCAGCAGCGTTCCGTCATCTACAGAGGCCGCAACGGTTTTCTCACCCGCCCGGAAAACCTCGTCGACGTCCCGGTCCATACGCTCTCGCAGAGCAAGTTGCTCACCTAAAGCGGTAAGGATATCGTCCTCGCGCTCTAGCAGCGCATCCACCGCGCCAGCAAGTGTCTGACGGGCGACGGAGGCCCGCGACGCGGAATCCTCGGTGATTCCACGTAGCCATCTCCGCAACGATTCAACATTCGCCTCCGGTATGAGTCCATCAGAATCTACCGCTTCCGAGACGACGAACAGAGGCGCCGATCCGAGGCCCCGTTCGTTCAATCGACGTGCGAAGTCGGGGCGAATCTGAGTTCCCACACCGGAGGGTACGCGGTTGAGAACGACGGCGAGGACGATGTCACGGTTCGCTGCCTCCTGCAGTAGCGCCCACGGGATAGCGTCCGAGTAGCGCGCCGCCGTCGTGACAAAAATCCACAGGTCAGCCGCCGCGAGAAGTTGCCCGGCAAGCCGACGGTTCTCCTCAACAACGGAATCGATATCCGGAGAATCCAGCAGGGCGAGCCCGCGGGGTACACCCTCGTGCTCGGCTAGCCGCAGCTCTCCTTGTACCCCGGCCTTGTTCTCCACCGCGCCGATACCCCGCACTCGGGCAAGACCGGGCAGCACGCGTTGCGAGGCAAACCACGATCCCTCACCGGGAGCGTGGACGAGCAGTGGACTCCTCGTCGTCGGCCTAATCGCCGTGGACGAAGCAACATGTTCGCGCACCAAGGAGTTGACCAGCAGCGACTTCCCCGCACCGGTTGGGCCACCCACCACCGCGAGCAACGGAGCGTCCAGGGAGTCGTAACGAGGGAGGATGTAATCCTCAAGCTGGCGGATCAGATCAGCACAGATATCCCGGCCAAACTCCGCGTACGACCCCGGCAGGGGAAACTGCGCCTGCTCGAGAGCCGCACACAGTCCGCGTAATGACGCGGCCATGTCCGGCCCTTTGACGATGGGAATACTCATAGACTCGAATTCAACTCCGGGAAGAGATCCGCGACCGGGGGCTCCCAGGTGGTGGGGTCAGCGGTCACCTGTTCACCCGAACGAATATCCTTCACCTGCTCGCCCTCGTCCGTCTTGAACCAGACGAACGGGATACCACGACGATCCGCAAATCGAATCTGCTTGCCAAACTTCTGCGACCCCGGAGAGACATCTGTGGGGATCCCGCGGCGACGCAGCTGCATGGCCGTCAGTTCGGCATGGCGGCGCTCCCCCTCGTTGTTCACCGCCACCAGAACGCAGGTGGGAACCTTGCGAGTGGGGGTGACGAGACCACGTGAGAGGACGCGCGAAATAATACGCGAGACACCGATTGAGAGGCCGACACCCGGGTAGGTACGCTTACCGTCGCTTACGAGCGAGTCGTAGCGGCCGCCTGAGCACACCGAGCCGAGATCCTCGTGTCCGATCATGGTGGATTCGAAGACGGACCCCGTGTAGTAGTCCAGGCCGCGAGCAATCTTAAGATCTGCGACGACGGAGCCCGGCAACAGTTCATTCGCTCCTTCAATGAGGCCGACGAGCTCTTCTAGGCCCTCCTCCAGCATGGTGGAGGTATGGCCTAGCGCGAGGATTTCCTCGGCGACGCGAGCGTCAGTCCCCGAAATCTCAGCGAGAGCAAGCGCGAGGCGGGCCTGCTCCGCGGAGGCGCCCACACCCTCGGCCAGCATCTCTGTCACGGCCTTGCCGCCGACCTTGTCCAGCTTATCGACAATGCGCAGCGTCTCGGCAACATCCTCGATGCCGATCGCCTCGTAGAATCCCTGCGCCACCTTGCGGTTCGAGGCACGGACAACCACCTGCGGGATCGGCAGCTTGTTCAGGGCGTCCACCATCACAAGTGGAAGCTCGATCTCGTGGTGGAAGGCGAGGGTATCAGCGCCCACGACATCCACGTCCGCCTGAATAAACTCGCGGAAGCGACCATCCTGAGGACGCTCACCACGCCACACCTTCTGGATCTGGTAGCGCTTAAAGGGGAAATCAAGCTTGCCCGCGTGCTCTAGCACGTAGCGGGCCAGCGGGACCGTGAGATCGAAGTGGAGGCCGAGTTCGGCGTCCTGTGCGTCCCCACCCTGGAGGCGATTGAGAAGGTAGACCTCCTTGGAGGTCTCACCCTTGCGCAGCAGTTGATCCAGCGGCTCCGCCGCGCGCGTCTCAATTCCAGAGAATCCGTGCACCTCGAACGTATGGCGCAACGTGTCAAGGATGCGCTGTTCAACAATTCGGCCGTCCGGCAGCCACTCAGGAAATCCAGAAAGGGGGGCAATCTTCATGACGAATATTCTCTCACGACGAACGCGGATTCCTCATCTCGGGGCACAGTGTGAGCAAGTTACTGGCTGTTCACAGCCTCCCGGAGATACGGAGAATGACGCAACTCACGCCCCATCGTTGATGGACCTCCGTGCCCCGGAAAGAAGACGCGAGCCGGGGCAATGGTTTGAGCGAGATTTCTCAACGAGATCTGAGCGGCTGCTGGATCTGAGCCGGGCAGATCCGTGCGGCCGACGCCGTCGCGAAACAACACGTCACCTGTGAGCATGAGTTCAGTGCCGAAAGATCCCTCCGGAAGTCGCACCGCCTCGGGGTCTTGCGTAATCTGGCCCTCCAGCAGGAAGACGCTCGATCCCTCGGAGTGTCCGGGAGCCGGAATAGCGCGGATACGGATTCCCGGAACGATTTCGGCACCTCCCTCCTTGTAGAACTCTTGCGGCAATGCCTCACTTCGCGCGGGGGCCATCCACTCATGTCCTGAATACGAGACGAAAAACTGGGTGAACACCGCCGTGTAAATCGCAGGATTTTCGAGACGATACAGGTCGGGTTCGGGAAGGTAAACGACGACGTCGTCGCCCGCCACAACTCCCGCATCCCACACGTGATCTGCATGTCCGTGCGTGCACAGCACCGCTGCTAATTCGAGTTCACGGTCCTCTAACGTGCGCCTTACCCACGCCGCGCTTCCCGCTCCGGGATCAACAACCAGCGCTTTCCTCGCCGTTTCGTCAGAAAGAATGTAACAATTGGCCTCAATGAGTGTTTCGGAGTAGCGCAGAAAGATCATGGTCCCACGCTATCGGGCAAGTTCTCCACGCGCTAGACGCCGTGCCTCACCGTCTGCGAAACGTCGTAGACTGTTGCCAAGTTTGTTACGCACGGTGCCGCCCGGCGCCGTCTCCACCAAGGAGCACCAGATGAGTGAGTCCACTCCCACCCCCAAGCCGACGCCTCGGCCGATCCCGCGTCCCCGTCCGGCAGCGCCGGCCGCCGCGGCGGCAACACCCGCTCCGGCTCCCCTCGACCAAGCAGCAGCAGCTCAGGCGGCAGCCTGGGGTCGGGTGGATAGTGAAGGCAACGTGTGGTTGCGTTCCGATTCCGGCGAACGGATTGTTGGCCAGTACGCGGTCGGCGGTTCCACCGAAGACGCTCTGAGCCTGTACGTACGCCGTTACCTTGACCTCGCCGCGCAGATCACTCTGCTGGAGTCGCGTATGGACAACATCAGCCCGGAGGAAGCGACATCCTCCCTCAAGGCCCTTGATGAGCAGCTCGTCGAACCGGCTGTTGTTGGTGATGTTGAGGCACTGCGCACCCGCATTTCTAGCCTTAAGGAGCGGGCTACCGCTCGTGCAGCCGAGGCTGCTGCCAAGCGCGAGGAAGCCAAGGCCCAGGCTATCGCCGAGCGTACGGCGCTCATTGAGCGCGCTGAGGAGATCGCAAATACGGATCCCTCAAAGATTCACTGGCGCAACTCCCGCGATGAGCTAGGGCAAATCTTCGAACAGTGGAAGAGCGCCCAAAAGGGTGGTCCCCGTATTGACCGTCCCACCGAGGAAGGTCTGTGGCAGCGTTACTCGAAGGCCCGCAGCCAGTTTGATCGTCTGCGTCGCCAGCATTTCTCTGCGTTGGAGAGTGAGCGCTCCGAGGTCGTGACCCGAAAGAACGCTCTCATCGCCCAGGCCGAGGCACTGTCCGATTCCACAGATTGGAACACCACGGCAGCGCAGTTCCGCGCGCTGATGGACGATTGGCGTCAGGCTGGCCACGCGGCTCGGAAGGAAGACGACAAGCTGTGGGAGCGTTTCCGCTCCGCGCAACAGAAGTTCTTCGATGCTCGTTCGGCCCACTATGCCGCACGCGACGAAGTCTTCAATGAGAATCTTCAGGCCAAGCTTGCTCTCATTGACGAGGCGGAGGCTATTCTTCCCGTCAAGGATCTTGAAGCCGCGCGCGCTGCCCTGCACGATATCCAAGACCGGTGGGAAACCATCGGTATGGTGCCGCGTGCGGATATCAGCCGTACCGAAGGCCGTCTACGCCAAATCGAAGATGCTGTTCGAAATGCAGAGGCCGAGAAGTGGCGTCGGAGCGATCCGCAAAAGAAGCAGCGTGCCGATGGCATGGCGGCTCAGCTTGAGCACTTGATCGCCGAGCTTGACGATCAGATCGCCGCTGCTGAGGCTGATGGCGATGCCAAGAAGGTTGCCTCGCTGAGCGAAGATCGTGCGGCACGTCAGGCATGGCTCGACCAGGTCACGAAGGACCTGTAACAAGCCCTAGATAACCGGGAGGGTGACTTTTCCACAGCCCACGCTGTGGAAAAGTCACCCTCCCGCTTTGTGCGGTATGAATGAGGCATGACAACCTGGCGTGACGTTCCTCCCCTGTCGAATACTCAGAGGGCACTCATTCGAGACGGATTGCTGATCGAATATGCTCCGGGGCTCGTTGCGCCCATGGATGTAGCCGCAAGCCCCGCTCTTCGTGGCGCATTACTCGCTCCGCTACTCCCCTCACCTTTTACGGCGGTAACATTTTCCGCCGTGTGGGTTTATACCGGTTGGTGGCCGTCCGATCGAATGCCACACGTGTATGCTGCCCATCCGTCGAAGGCTAAGTATCCGGCGAGCTTTCGGCGCGTTATCCCACCGGAATTTACGGCGGTCATCGGCGGGGTACAGGTGACAACTCCGGCCCGCACCGCGGCAGACCTCCTACTCCTCGAAAGCCCAGACGTGGCCATTGAGGGTATTCTCGCCATGATCGGAGGACACGTTCACCTCGACGAAATTGCCGAGCAGCTGCGTCACGAACAAGGCCGTCGTCATCTTCCGCGGGCGCGCCAGATGATCCCTCAACTTACCGAGTACCTCAGCTGGCGCACACAACAATTAATTACTGCCGCGGGAGCGTACTAACTACCGCCGTACGCGCCGGTTCTCTGCCTTCTTCGACCCTGTAACGCGGTAGGCGTCGTAAACGCCCTCGATCTTACGCATCTCCCGCAGTACAGTCTGGAGGTGGCGGGGATCGGCCATTTCAAACACAAAGTGGGACTTCGCCACACGTTCCTTGGACGTCGACATCGTAGCCTGAAGCAGATTCACGCCATTCTCGTTGAGAACACGGGAAATGTCATGCAGCAGCCCCTGGCGATCAAGTGCTTCAACCTGAACCTGGACAAGGAATACCGCGTCCGCACTATCGGACCACGCCACGTCGATAAAACGCTCGGGCTCGCGTCGTAGCGACGTAACGTTCGAGCAATCGGCACGGTGGACGGAAAGTCCGTTACCGCGGGTCACGAAGGCAACGATCTTATCCGGTGGTACTGGCGTGCAGCACTTGGCAAGCTTGACCAGCACATCGGTGGATTCAAGGGACTGCACTACAACGGCGCTGTCACCACCATCGGAGCGGCGATGTTGGATGCGCGTTGGCGTGACGGCCTCGGCGAGTGTCTCTTCCACGCCCGCTTCGCCGCCCTGCGACATGATCAGCCGCCGGACCACCGTCTCGGCGGAGATAGCTCCTTCGCCGATAGCCGCATATAGCTCGGTGACGCCCTCACGCGAGAGGTCCTGAGCCACGGCCCGCAGGGTGTCGTGGCTCATGAGCCGCTGTAGCGGCTGGTTACGACGACGGATAGCCTTGGCGAGTTTCTCCTTGCCGATGTCCACTGCTTCGTCACGACGCGAATGCTTGAACCACGCCTTGATCTTCGACTTGGCACGCTGGGACGCGACAAAATCCAACCATCCCTGCGAGGGCCCATTGTCCGCGCCCTTGGCCGTGATGATCTCGACGGTATCCCCAGATTCCAGTCGGTGATCGAGCGTCACGAGACGATCATTCACACGGGCACCCACCGTGCGGTGACCTACCTCGGTATGCACGCCGTAGGCAAAATCGACCGGCGTGGAGCCCGCCGGCAATTCCATCACCTCACCCTTGGGCGTAAAGACGTAGACCTGGTTGCCCGAGATCTCGTAGCGCAGCGAATCAAGGAACTCGGTGGGATCGGCAGTTTCGCGCTGCCAGTCCACCAGCTGGCGTAGCCAGTTGAGCTGGGTGTCCTTCTCAGAGGTCTCAGGGTTGGCGTCCCCTGCCTTGACGTTCTCCTTATAGCGCCAATGGGCGGCAACTCCGTACTCTGCACGCCGGTGCATATCATAAGTACGGATCTGGACCTCAAGTGAGCGCCCTCCCGGTCCGATCACGGTCGTGTGAATCGACTGGTAGAGGTTGAACTTCGGGGCAGAAATATAATCTTTGATGCGCCCCTGAATAGGCGTAAAGAGTGTATTGGTAACACCGAGAGTTGCGTAACAATCCGGGATAGTCTCGACCAGCACACGAATGCCGACGAGGTCGTAAATATCCTCGAAGTCCTTCCCCCGCAGAATCATCTTCTGGTAAATCGAATAGAAGTGCTTGGGACGCCCGGTAATCGTGCACTTAATATGCGCAGTCTTCAGCTCCTTCTCCAGCATCTCCTTGATCTCGAGGATGTAGGCCTCGCGCGCGGGCGTCCGTTCCGTAACAAGACGCTCGATCTCGGTATATACCGCGGGATACATCGCCTTAAACGAAAGGTCTTCCAGCTCCCATTTGATGGAGTTCATGCCCAGACGATGAGCCAACGGCGCATAGATTTCGAGAGTTTCGTACGCCTTCTTCTTGGCACTCTCGGGGTTGACGTACTTCCAGGTGCGAGCATTGTGGAGACGGTCAGCCAGCTTAATAAGCAGGACCCGGATGTCCTTCGACATCGCGATGACCATCTTGCGTACGGTTTCCGCCTGTGCCGCCTCGCCGTATTCCACCTTGTCGAGCTTGGTCACGCCGTCAACGAGCAGCTCAACCGTGGGTCCAAACTCCTTGCGGACCTCAGCTAAGGTGTAGCCAGTATCCTCCACAGTGTCGTGAAGCAGCGCACCCACGATGGTGTCTTCGTCCATACCGAGTTCGGCAAGGATCGTCGCAACAGCCACCGGATGGGTAATGTAGGGTTCCCCAGATTTACGGATCTGGCCAGCATGGCACTCGTTGGCAATATCGAAGGCGTGGATGATGCGCGCCTTGTCAACGTTCTTGGTGCCCAGCGCACGCATGAGGGGCTCCAACACCGCCGGAATCTGCGGCGCACCCCGGCCCGTCAGCCAAGCCATTCGAGACCTCACCCGAGGTGTTTGATTCTCGCTCATCTCTCCCCCTCACCTATTGTGGTCATTTTAGCCGTCTGACGACGCCTTCTATGCCATAACGTCCACTATGCAAAGAGACCACACTGTTCAGTGTGGTCTCTTTGTCAGTAATGACCGCGTTGTGTACAACGACGACGGTGCGCGAGACATTCCCGCTTGAGTCGCGTTAAGTCCACTCGCATCACAGTGGCAGGCATATTAGAAGGTCAAAATCGCCTCAACCTCGCGCCCCTCGAGCTTGGCGCGACCACCGAGATCCGCCAACTCAATGAGGACGCACAGACCCACGGCCTCTCCACCCGACTGCTCAATAAGATCGAACGCGGCGTTGGCAGTTCCACCGGTGGCAAGGACGTCGTCGAGAATAAGAACGCGCTGGCCATCCTCCACGGTGAAGGGCTGCAACTCCATGCGGGCCGAGCCATACTCCAGGTCGTAATCCACCCCTACAACGGGACCGGGAAGGCGACCCGCTTTTCGGACGGTCACCATGCCCACTCCGAGCGCGTACGCGAGCGGTGCGGCCAGGATGAAGCCACGGGACTCGAGGCCCGCGACGGCATCGACCTTGCCACGGTAACGGTCAGCCAGGATGTTGATGAGGGTCCGGAATCCCTCGGGATCCGCAATGAGCGGTGTGATGTCACGGAAGATGACTCCCGGGGCTGGGAAATCGTTGACTTCGCGGAGGTTGGACTCCACGAGTGCAACCGTCTCCTGTGGGAAGGCGTATCCCTCGCTCACTTCTTTCTCCTCTTCTTGCGCTTAGGCTGGGCGGTATTGCCCTTTCGCTGGCCTGCTTCGCGGATAATACCGCGGGCAGGCACTGCCTTGTCGAGAACGTCGGCATCGTCAATATCCGCGCCACGCTCAGCACGCGCGGCCAGAACACGGGCCGTGTGCTCCTTAATCTGTGGGTTCATCTCAGCCAACTGCACCGCCATGGGGGACGCAATAAAGATCGATGAAACCGTCGACAGGATGAGACCCACGAACATAACGAGGGCAAGATCCCGTAGCGTACCCGCACCCAGCAGCCACACTCCAATGAAGAGAATGGATGCCACAGGGAGGATACTTGTGACCGACGTGTTGATCGACCGAATAAGGGTCTGATTAACAGCCAAATTCGTCGATTCTGCGAAAGTATAGGAATTCTGCGAGGTCAATGACTGGGTATTTTCGCGCACCTTGTCAAACACAACGACGGTGTCATAGAGCGAATAACCCAAAATGGTCAGCAGGCCGATCACAGTGGACGGGGTCACCTCGAAGCCAAAGATGCAGTAAATCCCCACGGTGACGATAAGGTCATGGAACAAAGCCACAATCGCACCCGCGGCATTACGCCAGCTACGGAAGTAGAGGGAAAGCCCGACTCCCACGAGCACCAGGAATACCACAAAGCCATTGAGCGCTTTGCCGAGGATATCCTGACCCCAGGAAGGGCCAATAAACGTCGACGTAACATCAGAAACGTCCACACCGTAGGCCGTTGCCAGCTCAGAGCGGATAGCTTCGACTTCCGTGTTCGAGAAGTCATCATTATTGACCGTCTGAATACGGATACTCGAATCGCCCACCTGGGCCACTCGCGCGGCATCACTTCCACCGTGCTCGCTCATAACGTTCGTTGCTGGGGCCTGGTCGACATTCGCCGTATTCGAGATAGTGAACTGCGATCCGCCGGTGAACTCGATACCAAGATTGAGACGGACCGTGAATAGAAGCACGATCGATACCAACACCGCCAGTGCCGCGACGGAGAACCAGATCTTCCGCTTACCAATGAAGTTATACGACTTCTTTCCGGTGTAGAGATCGTTAGCGTAGCTATACATCGACATCAGGCGTTCTCCCCTTCTGTGGCGGACCGCTGCTGCGCCTCACGTGCCTTGCGACGTGCAAGAGCACGCCGTTCGGCGAGGCTGAGCCTCTGCTCCTCTTCGGAGAGTTCGACGGCGTCACTCGCGGGCGGTATTCTCGTGCCCACCGGTTCCGAGATCGTTACTCGGGCCGAACTTTCGTCCGACGGCGTGGCAGAAGGCTCGACGGCGACCTTCGCTTGTGCACGGCGCGGCTGCTTCGATTCGAAACGGCCAGCACCGCGGTAGGAGGGCTCACGACCCAAAGCTGCAGCATCCATACCCGAGAAGCGCCTACCTTCACCAAAGAACTTGGTGCGGGTCAGGAGCAGCATAAGCGGGTAGGTGAACATCATGACGACAATAAGGTCGATGACGGTGGTCAATCCGAGGGTAAAGGCAAAGCCTCGTACTGATCCCACGGTAAGGAAATAGAGCACAACCGAAGCAACCAGATTGACGGTATCCGCCACAATGATCGTCCTCTTGGCTCGTGCCCAACCATGGGCAACCGCTGACTTGAGTGTTCGACCCTCGCGGATCTCATCGCGGATTCGCTCGAAGAACACGATAAAGGAGTCAGCTGTCACGCCGATCGAAATAATCAGGCCCACGACACCCGCCATGGATAGGCGATATCCCATCGTCCATGAAAGGAAGCAAATAAGCAGGTAGGAAACACCGGTTGCCAAGAGCACAGAACCCGCAGCGACAATGCCAAGTCCGTGGTACTGCCACAGCAGGTAGAGCACAACCAGAAGCATGCCGATAAGGCCAGCGATGAGACCGGAGGTCAGAGACTCGGAGCCGAGGGTTGCAGAGATCTGCTCCTCAGACTGCACCTCAAAGTGCAACGGCAGTGAACCGAAGTTCAGCTGATTGGCGAGAACCTTGGTAGTCTCGGCATTCAGGCTACCGCCGAAGATCTGCGCACTTCCTCCCGCAATCACCTTATCGTTACTCGGCGCAGAAACGACCTGACCGTCAAGAACGATCGCAAACTGGTTACGCGGTGATTCCAGAGTAGCAAGACGTCCGGTGACCTCAGCAAAGGCCTTTGCCCCTTCGGTATTGAACTCCATATTGACAACCCAGCGGTTGTACTGCTGATCGAAGCCGGAAGCGGCTTGCGTGATCTGAGTTCCCTCGATCTCAGCCGGACCAAGAATGTACTTAGCCGGTCCCGCAGGCCCATCAGGTTCACAGGCGACACGAGGTGCCGCCGGATCATCCTCGCCGCCGTGGCTCTGCGGAGCAGTGCAGTCGGTGGTGAGAGCGTCATAGACAACCTGCTCGGTCACCCATGCCATATCGGATGCGTCGGTGGGCGCCTGCGTAGGCTCGGTGGAGAGCACGCCATCACCATTTGCATCCGCGAGCTTGAGAGCGGCAGCGTGCAGCTCATCCGCCGTGAACGGCTCCGCCGCTGGAGTTGACTCCGCGGGAGTGGGTTCAGCCGGAGTAGCTTCTGCTGGTGTCGTTTCTTCGGCGGGAGCCGCCTCCTCTACCGGCGCAGCCTCTTCAGCCGGGGCGGCCTCGTCGGTTCCCTCCGCTGGAACAGATTCCTCTGTCCCCTCGGCCGGAGCCACCTCTTCAGTACCTTCAGCTGGAGCTACCTCCTCGCTCCCCTCCGCCGGAGCAACTTCTTCAGCTGGAGCGGACTCCTCCGTGCCGTCAACGGGGGCCGATCCGTCGGTCCCTTCGACAGGAGCAGTCTCATCAGTACCGCTAGATGCACCCGTAGCTGCATCGTAAGTTTCACGAGTAAGGACTCCTACATCAGCCTGTTGGAGCACCGCTCGCATGCGGAGCACAGCCGACGTACGAACGAGATCAAGGGTTTCCTTCGACGGAGTACCCGGCAGGCCAACAACGATGTTCGATCCACCCTGGGAGGCGATCTCAGCTTCGGCAACACCCGAGGCATCCACACGCTGACGAATGATCTCAATCGCCTGATTAACATCATTTTGTGTCACTTCGGAACCGTCGGTCGTCGTCGGCGTCAAAATGATCTGCGTGCCGCCCTCCAAATCAAGGGCGAAATCGGGAAGAAGTCGTGACCGATCGCCAGTGAACGATCCAACGACAAGACTGGCCACTAAAGCGACCATCAAGATAATAAGAAAGGTAAGGCGACGCCACGGTTTGGGCGCGCTAACCTCAGGAACGTGGGAAGGCATAGAAGCTTCTTTCGAAATCAGGCCTAGATCTCAGGCCCAACAATTTACGCCCAGGCAGAACCCGGCTTGCGATCACCCTCGGACGATTCATCCGTGGCAGGCTCGTCGGCGACGACGTCGGCGGCGTCAATCAGCTCGTCCTCGTCAGCGTTGCCAAGCGGCAAATCGGAAACGGAGGCAATCGCGCTGCGCAGCCAGACGGTCTCATCACCCGCGGGACTCTGAAGAGTCACGGCGTCGCCATCGATATCCACGATGGTTCCGTAGAAGCCGGCGGTGGTGACGACGGTGTTTCCAAGGACGACCGCAGATGCACGCTCATCCATCATCTTCTGGCGCATCTTCTTCGATGAACGAGACATCCACCAGAACATAACGACCATCAGTCCCAGCAGAATAAACATCGTATAGTCTTGAGGCACGAGCCACTCCTAGTAGTCTGTCGACATGTACCGCAACAGTCTACTCGGGCGCACCGACAATCGGGAGAAACGGTAACGTGCCGTGCATCTCGCCGCAGTCACGGTGAGAAACGCTGCGAAGTTCCCGAAAGAAAAATCCTGAGTCAGGAAAACAGTGTCTCACCCGCAGCCGGAGGAATCATGCCCAGATGTTCCCATGCCAACTGCGTGGCAGCACGTCCACGCGGTGTCCGCACAAGAAAACCCTCACGAACCAAGTAGGGTTCCGCGACAGTTTCGACCGTTTCAGGTTCCTCACCCACCGAAACAGCGAGAGTGGTGAGGCCCACAGGTCCACCACCGAAACGTACACACACGGCCTCCAGGACCGAACGGTCAAGGCGATCGAGACCACGCTTGTCCACTTCAAACACATCGAGGGCGGCCTGTGCCGCACGCATGTTGAGGATGCCGTCGCCACGTACCTGCGCCCAGTCCTGTACCCGCCGTAACAAGCGATTGGCTATACGCGGAGTTCCCCGCGAACGCGAGGCGATTTCATGGGCTGCATCCTTCGCAAGCTCCGCATTCAGCTTCACAGCGTTGCGCTCAACGATGGTGGAGAGCTCCTGCTCGGTGTAGTACTCAAGATGGCCCGTAAATCCAAAACGATCACGCAGTGGAGCCGGCAGCAGGCCGGCGCGTGTGGTTGCTCCCACCACGGTGAACGGCGGGAGAGGCAAAGGAATCGACGTAGCGCCCGGCCCTTTACCCACCATGACATCCACTCGGAAATCTTCCATCGCGAGGTACAGCATCTCCTCCGCGGTGCGCGCAAGACGATGAATCTCGTCAATGAAAAGGACATCGCCCTCCTGTAGCGAGGAGAGCACGGCGGCAAGATCACCTGGATGCTGAATTGCGGGACCCGAGGTGAGGCGAAGTGCTCCCCCCACCTCGTTGGCAATAATCATCGAGAGAGTCGTTTTTCCCAGGCCGGGAGGGCCAGACAAAAGCACATGATCGGGCGTCTTACCGCGAGCGATAGCAGCTTCAAGCACGAGAGATAGCTGTTCGCGGACCACCAACTGGCCCACAAAATCCTCTAGGTGACGCGGGCGCAGGGCAGCTTCAGCGGCCCGTTCAGTATCCCCGGCGTCCGGCGTCACAAGGTCGTATGCGCTCGACATTTACTTTCTCGCTCCCAAAATTTGTAGGCTCGCGCGGAGCAGCAGAGCAACGTCCCCGTCAGGTTGAGCCGCTGCAGCACTCTCATATGCGGCAAAAGCGTCCCGTTCCGGCCACCCCAGGCCAACGAGGGCATCCACAACATCGGAACTTGCAGCCGGTGTAGTGGCCTGCCCGGGGTCGGAGCCGACCTCCGGACCCAACTTGGTCCCAAGTTCAAGAATGAGGCGTTGCGCGCCTTTCTTTCCAATGCCCGATACTCTCTGAAGAGCTGCCTCGTCTTGAGAACTCACCGCTCGACGCAGCGCATCGGGGGTGTGGACCGCAAGGATACCCAGGGCGAGACGCGGCCCCACGCCAGAAACACCCTGCAAAATATCAAACGTGGCTTTTTCGTCCGCATCCGAAAACCCAAAAAGCGTTAGCGAATCTTCACGAACCACCAACGACGTATGGAGCATTGCCTCCGTACCTTCGCGCAGCGTCGACAACGTTGTGGGCGTGGCTTGGACAGCAAAACCCAGGCCCCCCACCTCAACAATGGCATTCGTGCCATTCAGCTGCAGAACTCTGCCGCGAACCGTGGCGATCATCCACACTTCCTTTCGAACGTATGTTTGATGATTCTAACTCAGAGATCGCTTCGATGGGCCATGGCCTACGGCTGAGTTTCGTGAGGTGCAACAGCTCCGTGTCGGCGCGACATTCGTTCGGCACCGGCCCACAGTTTCTGGGCGGGTGTCAGGTCGTAGCCCGTAGCTCGGGGCAACGTCCCGGCACCGCCGTGTTGTGTGCGATCAGGCTCCGCATCTAGAGAAGCAGTTCCTCCACGCCAGGCCTGGGTAATTGCAATCGCAAGAGCATCCGCGGCATCCGCGGGGCGAGGCACTTCCTGGAGGCGCAGGATCCGTTGCACCATAAGCTGAACCTGCTTCTTTTCAGCTCGCCCATTTCCAGTGACGGCAGCTTTGACTTCCGACGGGGTATGCATTTCTACCGGGAGGTCCGCGCGCGCGGCGGCAAGCATGACAATGCCCACGACCTGGGCCACACCTGTGACAGATCGCACGTTAGATTTTGCAAAAACACGCTCGACGGCGACGACGTCGGGTTTAAATTCCAGCAACACCTTATCGAGTTCGTCCGCAATAAGAAGCAAACGCTTGTGCGGAGCCAATTCGGCGGCCGAACGCGCCACTCTCATATCCACAAGAGAAACGCGCCGACCGCCGCTCGCATCAATGGTGCCTAGACCACATCGCGTGAGGCCCGGGTCAACACCGAGAATGCGCACGTTAGGCGTCAGCCTCCAGCTCTTCCATCACCGCGTCCGGGATGTCCACATTAGAGAAGACATTCTGCACATCGTCACAGTCATCGAGTGCATCGATGACCTTGAGAACCTTCTGCGCGCCTTCCTTATCCACTTCCACCTTCATCGAAGGAACGAACTGAACTTCGGCGGAGTTGTAATCGATTCCGGCCTCCTGAAGTGCGGAACGTACGGCGACGACGTCGCCCGGCTCCGACTCGACAGTAAAGACGTCACCCTCGTCAACAACCTCATCCGCACCCGCGTCGAGAACGGCCATGAGGATGTCGTCCTCGGTCAGCCCATCGGACTTCGGAACCTCGACCACGCCGCGGCGCGAGAAGAGGTACGACACCGAACCTGGGTCGGCCAACTGACCTCCATTACGAGTGAGCGCGATGCGCACGTCCGCTGCGGCACGATTGCGGTTGTCAGTCAGGCACTCAATGAGGACGGCTACGCCACCTGAGGCGTAACCCTCGTACGTGATGTTCTCGTAGATGACGCCGTCGTTACCCTCGCCCGCGCCACGCTTGAGAGCGCGATCAATGTTGTCCGAGGGAACGGAGTTCTTCTTAGCCTTCTGGACGGCATCGAAGAGCGTCGGATTTCCAGCAGGGTCGGGACCGCCTGTGCGCGCAGCAACCTCAATATTCTTGATGAGACGTGCGAAGAGCTTGCCGCGCTTGGCGTCGTTCGCTGCCTTCTTGTGCTTGGTGGTGGCCCACTTAGAGTGTCCGGACACGGAGTTCTCCTCGAAATATGAATAATTGTCCGCCTCTCATCATACCGCACACGAGAAAAGGCTATTCACATACATATGACAGGACTATACTGACTCCAGCTCAGCACTTTTCATGCGCGGTGTGTCGAGCGTAACATAAACCCTATTGATGCTCAGCGCGTACCTGAGCTTGATTTCCACCTTGGGATGATGGATGCGAATTAGAACTAAAACGCTCACCGCGGCCACGGCTGCCGGCCTGATCGTGGGAACCCTTGCCGGGGCAAATGCCTCAGAAGTTCGAGCTGGCAGTTTAAACACCACACCAATAAACACCCCAGTTATTTCTACAGTGCTTCGCGCGCCAACTAGTTCGGCGGTCATCCCCCAGACTCCGGTTCACGCCGCGTTAACCGCCACCTACAATGCCACCCCCACACTGACCGCGGTGCTTTTCCAGGATCCTTCCACCATCCAAGGCGACCCACAAAGCCCCGAAGAAGCGGTCATCCCTCCCGCCCAGCTAGCGGAACTTGAGCGTCGCGTCAAAGACATACCCACCGTCACCGACCTCGGCTGGAGTAGGACAAAGGGTGAACAGGCGGTGGAATTCGCCCGCCGATACATAGGGTTCCCCTACGTATGGGGCGGGAACGGCCCAATCGGCTATGACTGCTCCGGCTTCACTAAGCATGTATTCGCGCAGTTTGGAATCGACCTTCCCCGATACTCCGAGGACCAAGTGAATGCGGGCCCACGAGTACCCGCCTCGGAAGCCAAGCCCGGCGACCTGATGTGGTGGCCAGGCCATGTGGGCATTTATACCGGCAATGGCAACCATATAGCCGCCCGCAATCCGTCGGTTGGAATTCAAGAGGGTCCCGTCTACGGCGACCCCGTCTATGTTCGTCTTCTCCCCTACGATCCAACCGAAGAAGAAGCGGAAGCGAAAAAGGCCGAGGAAGCTCGGCAAGCAGACGAGGAAAGAAAGGCTAAAGAAGAGGCTGAAAAGGAGGTGAAGGAGAACCCGACCCCCAGCCCAGTTACTCCTACGACACCTCCACCAACGGCGCCTCCCACACCTGCCCCAACCTCCCCCGCTCCAACCCCTCCTTCGCCTACGTCACCGGTTTCCCCTACACCAACTAAGAATTCAACCCCACCTCCAACCGAGTCCCCTTCACCCACCGCGAGCCCTTCGCCGTCGGCAACCAAGCCGGCCGACCCTCCGGA
The DNA here is from genome assembly GCA_039812645.1 of Actinomycetaceae bacterium. Lineage (GTDB taxonomy): Bacteria > Actinomycetota > Actinomycetes > Actinomycetales > Actinomycetaceae > Ancrocorticia. Next base: position 40,466 of record JBDIAV010000001.1, on the reverse strand, counting down.
GCCCCCACCGTCAGATACGCCAACACCGGAAGCTTCACCCACAGTGGGGACCTTGCCGACACTGGCACTCACTCCGGGAGAATAGAGACTTCCACCGAACGCGCCGCCGAGCTTATTGCTCGGCGGCGCGTTCGTCATGTACCAGGGTCATAAAATTCATCAGATATATATTTTTGTACATACAAATATATATAAAGTACGTTCAAAGTAATGTGCGAACCGTGGGGACTCTCGCTATTTCACACCACACACTCCGCGCCCCGATCTAAACGCGTGAACCAATCGACTGGGCGACAGCGACGTTTGCCACACCTCACAAAAAGAAAACGGCGGCAATGCGCCAAATTTATGTTACCCAAGGCTTACTGAACTCAACTTCGAACCATATTGATCATTATGTGCACAAAGCCATATTCTAGTAATGACATATTTAACTATGATGTACCTACAAAGACATTATGTAGTCGATGTTCAAGGAATTCAGTCACTTAATGCCCACGCCACTCGCGGGCTTATTTTAGGAGAGTATTGATGCGCGTTAGACCAAGGATGCTTGCTGCGGCCAGCATTACCAGCCTCGTTGTCGGAGCACTCAGTGGAGTAACCGCACCGGAGGCTCAAGCAGCCGGAGCAGTCCTCGCACCACAACCCGCTGTGGGATTCACAAACAGCATCATCATGCCCACCTCAACTGGCTTCGGATGGAATGAGGCGAAGGCCAACCAAGTCGTCGAAGTTGCTCGACGCTACGAAGGATTCCCTTACATCAACGGCGCCAATGGGCCTTACGCCTTTGACTGCTCGTCCTATACTCGCCACGTCTATGCGCAGTTCGGTATCTACCTCCCTCGCCTCCCAGACGACCAGCTCAAGATGGGGCCCCGTATCCCCGCCTCCCAGGCCAAGCCTGGTGATCTCATGTGGTGGCCTGGCCACATCGGCATCTACACCGGAAACGGCAGGCACATCGCCGCGCGGAACCCCGAACTCGGAATCATGGAGGGTGGCAACTACGGCAATCCCATTTACATTCGTGTCCTTCGTTAATGAAGGAACGTCTCTGAATCGAGATATCGAAGTAGTGTGCCGCTGGAAAACATCCAGCGGCACACTACTTTTTCAGTCCTCCCACACTTCCGGACACGAACCATCCCATCCAGCCCATAGATTCATAGCAAGATGAGCGATACCACGCGGATAGAAGGTGGCGGGCGCCGCACCGGCTAGCTCAACACCGGCAATGTCACGAGGATGCCACCATCGCATCTCATCGAGAAGTTCCTCTTCAAGTGCCGTAAACTGGTGGTCTTTTCCCACTCGTCTGGCCTCGTCGTCGTCGAGAAAAACGATGAAGAACTCCTCATCCTGTCGGCGTATTTCATGGGCAAAATGGAACGTGGCATGACGCATGAGGACCGGCCCCACGAGGCGTGCGGAGTCGAGGGCTAGGCCCGTCTCCTCTAGGAGTTCTCGACACGCCCCATCACGGGGATTCTCAGATGAGTCAATACCACCGCCAACAGTGAACCACCAGGTGTGTTCGAGGTCGCCGACGTCATGTCCCCGAATGAGGAAAATTCGTCCCTCGGGATCGAAAAGAATGACTCGTGCGGCACTACGACGCAAAATGCCATCGGTATCCGGACTCCATTCTGAGTCCATCTCAGCCTGTTGGCGCGGCGTTAGTCCGTTACCATTGCGATCAGCCATGCCTCACTCCCGTGAAAACACTGCGCAATTCGCCCAAGAGATAGAGCCTACGTGCTTCCTCAGCACGATGGCGAGGAAGGTGAACGGTCATCCGATGTAAGTCACGTGACCGGACATTGCCAAGCTCGACAAGTTCCGTCTGGAAACGGCGCATAGCTTGGCGACCTTCCTCCGCATTCCCGCCCAAGGATCGAACATTCGACCCCGCCCAGTTCACTGCCGCCTGGCGATTAGGGATGGTCTGGATCATGGCAATCTCATTCCCGGTAATCCACCCCGCCTGGGCATAGTCCACAAGTGCTTGCGTGACCCGCTCACGCTCACGCCGTCGCAGGAAGATCACAAGATAGATCGCTCCCACATAGATCGGCAGCTGGAAGGCAAAACGCTCCGCGCTTCCGATGTTCTGCACGGCCGAATAATTATGGAGCCCGTGGAGAAGTACGGCAGACGAGTACCCTGCGATAGCAAGAGGAATCACCGAAAGCGAGGAACGACGGTTCGTCGCCATTCCCACAAACATGCCCGTCATCGCAGTACAGAGAGGATGAACAAACGGACTCTCGATCGCCCGCGCTTGGAACACGGCTCCAAGTTCGTCATAGAACTGGCCGAAGTAAAAGATGTTTTCTGTGAAGGCGAAACCCAGTCCAATGAGCATGCCATAGACCAAACCATCAACAGGGCCATTGAAGTAACGAGCAAAGGCCAAGAACAGGATGAGAACTCCGAGTCCCTTCACCGCCTCCTCAATCAACGGGGCTCCCACCACCACGGGCAGCGCCGCCTGCTGGTAGGCGTCAAGTTCACTCATCGAACTCACGGCACTCTCGAAAACAAAATTTCCCACAATGGCCATGAGCGTCGATACCCCGGCACCCCACCCGAAGGCCACCGCGTACAGTCCCACCGGTTCTGGCTCCCACTGATCGATCCAACGGATAACCAAAAGGATGACGATGACAGGGAAGAGTGCCAGAAGACCGAGCATCACCGTGACGCCCGCTCCCTTGAAACTAATCAGAGGCAGCGTATAAAAGAATCCGGCCACCGCTACGGCAACAAGCACAGCGATACCAACATAGTAGGCGGTGGAGTGGCGCCGAGGTTCTTTCCACCGCGGCGCCTGATACGACACCCGCGGAGCGGCGCCATCCTGATAAATCGAGACGTAGGGCTGTTCGTTCATATCTACTCAGCATCGTCCATATCGACGGTCTGTGGCCAGGGGGCATGGCCCGCAATCGGGAACAGGCGAGCCACAACGCCGGTACGCACCCGGCGCACCTGTGCCACGTGGGAGTTATGGAAATTGCGCGTCATCTTCACTTGAAGGCGTGCCTGCTGAAGTTTGTCGTAGAAAGCGCGCGCCTCGTCATCGAGGTCGTTTTCATCCAATTGATCGACCGTGAGGCGGAGCGTTCGCGAGAGGTTTGATTCCAGCTGGCGTCGATCAGGAGCCTCAACCCCAGGCCTCGCGAGGTCGAGATTACTCAGGGTATCTAATCCGTCGTCGATAATTGGTTGCATGCCTTCTCTCAGGCAGGTATCGGCGCTATCCGTGAGAAGGATGGCACCAGCCATATCCAGCGCTCCCACCGTGGCAAAGTCATGGGCGTAGTGAGCACGCGCCGTCAATGCCATCTCTAACGCACGACGTGACTTAGCGACAGTTCGATTAAGGGCGTCGAGCCTGCGAGCCCGCTGCGCCACCACAAAGGCGACGAGTCCAATGATGAGCGCAGCTATGACAAGCCACCATTCCCAGGTCATTCGGGTACCTCCATCTGCGCTGTTCGGATGGCCGTATCGTACACCGCGTATACCTGCGAGGCAACTGTTGCCCAGTCGTAGCGCAACGCCTCGCGATGGGCTGCCGCAACAGTCGCCGCGCGACGTTCCGGATCCCCAAGGACGTCAATGACGGTGGAGGCGAGCGCCCCGGCGTCGTCGTTGGAGAAATGTGCTCCGTACCTACCATTCCCCAAAACTGCTCGGAATGCGGGAATATCAGAGGCGACAACGAAGCTCCCCGCGCTCATCGCTTCGACAAGAATAATGCCGAAAGATTCACCGCCGGTATTCGGAGCGAGGTAAATGTCCACCGAAGAGAGCAGCGCTTTTTTGTCCTCTTCGCTCACGCCGCCGAGAAACACGACAGAGTCTGTATGCTCACCAAATAGTTTGCGCGCAGCTTCCTGATCGCCTCGCCCAGCCACGAACAGCGTAATACCTGGGTAGGCAGCAATGATTCGCGAGTACGCGCGGGCGACAACGGGCAAACCCTTCCGCGGCTCGTCAATTCGCCCAAGGAAACCCAACGTGGGGTGCTCCGGTGTTCCCGTAAATCGATCGTCGCGGGGAGCTTTTGCAAATTCCTGCGTGTAAACCCCGTTAGGGATAACAAACGCATCACCGCCCACGTATTGCACGGCGGTACGGCGCGCCTCCTGGGAGACGGCGATGCGGGACTGCACCTTGTCCAGCACCGGGCGGATGAGCGGCGCCGTAATCTCAAAGGCCCGGGAGCGATCCATCGCGGTGTGGAAGGTCGAGACCACCGGGCAATCCGCATTCATGAGGGCGAGCATGGACACCGAGGGAACACTTGGCTCATGCACGTGTACGACGTCAAATTGTCCTTCCCGCAGCCACGCCCGCACGGCACGATTCACACGCGGACCAAACGAAAGGTTAGCGTTCGAGCCGTTGTAGGGAATCGATATCGCCCCGCCCGTGGACGTTAGGTAGTCAGGGGCATTTGTCATATCCTCGGCAGGAGCAATAACACCGACGTAATGACCGCGCCGAATGAACTCCTCCGCGAGGTCTCGGATATGGAATCCAACCCCGCCGGGCACATCCCATGAATACGGGCAGGCGATACCAATTCTCATGCGTCTTCTTCCCCGTGTGTCGCGCCTTCACTTGCCACAGCCTGCGCCTTTGCCCGCGCACGGGCCAGCCGTTCCGGATCAAGATCCTCAACGAACACCTTCTGCAACATGTGCCAGTCCTCGAGGTGTTCGATGACAAGGGGCTCCAATTGGCTGAGCCACTCCTGGCTCATCCGCACGAGGTCCGCTTCACGCTCAGCACCCTGCGAGTCTGGAGTAGTGCGTGCGGTAATGCCGGGAAGGATTGTCACACAAATACCCCAGGAGGTACCGGCGGCCTTGCGGCGCTCGCCACGGAGCTTCTCATAATGAACAAACGTGGGGTAAATGGTTGCGCCAAGGCGCTGGGCAAGCAGGGCCGGACCGGGTGCCGCTAGCATCGCGATCCCCGCGAGTTTCACCTCCAGCCCGGAGGCCGAGAGGTCGCGATCGGCGAGAATTGGCGTAAAAATAGCCTTCTCTTTCATATCTCGCTCGAGCGAGTGGAGTGCTCCCCCGCCCTTAACGAGGGGGTAAATCGTCATGCCCAGACCTTCGCGGAAAGCAAGGAAACCCTCGAAGATCTCCGGAGGCTCCAGCTTCTCCACAATCGTGTGCACGGGAGCTAGCGCAAGATTGGACCATGCTCCCGCCAGATCCCAGTTGCCCGCGTGCATCACGGCGCCGGTCACCGCATGGCCTGCCGCCAGCTCGTCGCGAATCTCATCGGTGACATCCTCACGCACGCGGGCCAAGATCTGATCCTGGCTGAGGCTCGACATACGAAATGTCTCGTAGTAGTACCGCATATAGGACCGCATAGCCCGCATGCTTAGGCGTCGCGCAGCGAGCTTGCCCATTCCTGGGCGCAGACGGGCCTGGTTCTTGCGCAGTTGGCGCACTCCCTTGATATTCGAGGCGCCAGCGATGGTTCCGGCGATATTAAACAGGCCTCGTCCCACGGGTTCGGGCAATCGATCAACGGCTCCCTGGGCAAAGTTAAAGACTCGTACGGTATCCATCTCACTCCTTGCCAGCAAAAGCCTGCGCGCGAACGTAGAGCATGCGCTGAATGACAGTAATGAATGCCGCGATAAACAAGAACCACACGGCCACAGCCATGATCCAATCACCAAGTTCCATACCCACAAGTAGCGCGGCTACCAGCTGCACCACAAGCCGATCCGCGCGCTCAGCGATTCCCACCGAGGCCGTCATGCCCAGACCCTCGGCACGAGCGCGGGCGTAAGGAACAACACTACCGAAGACGAGCGCTCCGAGCCCTCCGACAAGGATCCACTCCTTGTAGCTCGGATCTGCCCACAGGTAGGCCCAGACAAGGATGCCCGACATAATGGCACCGTCGGACACCCGATCAAGTGTTGAATCGAGGAACGCTCCCCACTTCGACGCAGTTCCGGTGAGCCGCGCAATCTGCCCATCGAGGTTGTCAAAGATGACAAGGACAGCAATGATGAGGGCGCCAGCAGTGAGATGATCAAAGGGAAGGAGAGTTAACGCAGCAACAACTCCCGCGACGGTCCCCACAATAGTGACAGTATCCGCAGAAATATGCGCCTTCACGCAGGCCCTCGCAATGGGTCCGAAAATGACCTGAGCGAGTGGGCGGCCAGTACGGCTGAGCATGCAATCCTTCTTCCAGTGGACGTCGCCCGCCCCGAAGGCGTGGCGAGTGCCGGCATGTTTTACCGGCACTCTCCCAGTCTAGGCGTTGGCGCGCCGCGCATCCCAACCTGACGACGGCGTCACAAGTTCCGCCACCTCAGGCGATCGGTACCACGGGAAGTCCCAACTTCGTGCGCGAGTAGTGACGCGGCGGGCAAAAGAGTCCCAGCCGCCCAGTCCACTACCGACCCACGCGACTTCAGCTACCGCCGCAAGGCGCGGCATCAACATGTAGATGAGCTCGTCAATGGTCTCGATCGTCTCGGTAAAAATACATGCTTCGACACCCACCACCGACTCGGGGAGCATATCGTCTATAAATGTTCGTGCGTCCCACTCGTAGGACTGACGCAGCGTCGTCGTCCCAGCCCAGACAAGTCCAAGCCGCTCGGACTCGTCATACTTCATGTCCAGGTAAACCTTTGATGCCGGCGAAGCAATCACTCCCACGCCCCGCCGCGAGGCGTGGATAACCTCACTCATGTCCTGGCGTTCATCCCAGATTTGCAGCAGATCACCTTCGGCAAGCTGGGACGCGGCTTCCTGCCATGCGATAGCGCATCGTCCGCGCCCGTGCACCCTGTCCACTGCCATCTTCACGAGCATGCCAAATTCCTCCGGCGGCGTGAGGAGGCACTCGTCGCCACCCACGTGAATTCCTTCGGAGCTGAACGGGTAGAGGGTGTCCACCACGGCATCGAGGAACGGCGCCGTCAATGGGGCTTTCCTGCTCAGAGTGGAAATTCCCACCTCAATGCCCTCGTGGAGGTCGGGCGTCACACCGTCCGGATTAAGGTCTGGGAGGGCATGAAGAGCCGCGGTGGTGTGTCCCGGTACGTCAACTTCAGGGACGACGACGATACCCCGCGCGGCAGCTTCTTTGCTGACGTACGCCATATCCTCAAGGGTGAGATAGCCACCTTCTCCCCCACCCACGCAGCTTCCCGAGGATTTTTCTACAAGCTCGGGAAACGCGGGAACCTCAATGCGCCAGCCTTGGTCATCGGAAAGGTGCAGGTGAAGCCTGTTGAATCCCAGATCGGCCATAAGGTCAAGAACACGAACAAGATCGTCCGGTCCAAAAAAGTGTCGAACGATATCAACGCTGAGGCCACGCCAAGGAAACTCGGGACGGTCAATGATCGTCATATCAGGAACAGGTCCCACGCGGCGAAGTTGGGCGAGGGTGCGCCGTGCGTGATGCACACCGTCAGGGCCGAATGCCCAAATCGTTGGCCGACCTTGGCGCACTTCGAGGCGGTACGCCTCGCGTTTTTGCCATCCCATTGCACCAACGGGCAGGCGCAGGTGCACGGTATCGGTGGTGAGGCGGACGTCGTCGTCGACCATCAATGGGTATTCTTCTTCACTCGTGATGCGCACGTTGAAGGGGCGAGGTACCAAACCGAAGATATCGGAGTTCATGGCGATCCTTCCGGAGTCGAGGATGCAACGATTCTATAACTCTTGGCTGTAACAGATGACACATTTATTGTAAGTATGCTTAACTAACTTACATGGGAACACAACATCTGCGTCGTATGGGCCGAGCACATCCAACGGAAGCTCGTGCCCACAACCGGGCTGTTGTCCTTCAGCATCTCTTCCAATCCGGCCCGGAATCCCGCGCGGAACTGGCACGAACCACCGGTCTCACGCGGGTGACGATGTCGGCGTTGGTTGAGGACCTCATGAACGAAGGCCTCGTCATCGAACTTGGCAGGGAGGACCGCCCAGGCAAAGTCGGTAAGCGCGCCACACTCGTGGGACTCTCCGAAGAGACCTGGCAGATCGCAGCCATCAATCTGACGAACGACGGCGTCCTTTCCGGCGCCATTCTCACCCTCGGCGGCCGCATCGTTCATCGGCTCCAGGAGCAAAGCGCCCTTCCTCAGGGGGATGCCGGAATCGACTCACTCACCAATTTTTGCCACAAAGTTACCGATACCGCCGACTGCCAGATCCTCGGTGTGGGAGTCTCCTCCCCCGGCATCATCACGCCGGATGGAACAGTGGAGCAAGCTCCCAACCGAGGCTGGTACGGGGTGCCGTTGGCGCAAATCCTGGAGGAAAGGCTCTCCCTGCCCGTCCACGTCGCCAACGATGCCAACTGTGCTGCGCTGGCTGAGTACACCTTCGGCGGAGCACAAGGCGACGGACTCCTGCGCATCGTTATTGGTCACGGCGTGGGCGCAGGCATTGTGGCGGCCGGTGCCCTCATGCAAGGTAGCGAGAACGCTGCGGGCGAGATCGGGCATGTGACGATCGTCGACGATCGCGACGGCCCCGATTCTCCTCTCGGACCGGCACAACTCTGCGCCTGCGGGCGGCGCGGTTGCCTCGAAACAGTGCTCTCCGAACCCGCACTTCGGAAGGTCATTACGGCGAGCGATACTCCCGAACCGACCCTGACCGCCATTGGCACTCGTCTAGGAATACTTCTCGCCCCTATCGTCGCCACCCTCAATATCAGCGAGGTCATCGTCTCTGGGCCAGACGAACTGTTGGAAGGTCCACTACTTTCCGCCGCTGACACCACTATCCGCGAGCGGACTCTTCCCCGCTCGCACCGCTCACTCCGAGTCCGCCTCTCCACACTCGGGCACGATGGTCCCCTCCAAGGTGCCGCCGTTCTCGTGCTCTCGGGCCGCCTCGGTATCGCATAAGTTATCGAAAGGAAACAACCATGAAGAATCATCGACGGCTCGCCGCAGTGCTCGCTGCGGCGTCGATGCTGGGGCTTGCCGCGTGCAGCTCTGACAACGGCGGAGCTGCCGACGCCACCGGCGGGTCCGCCGCGGCAGACGGCACAACCATCACTCTGTGGCTCGCCGGAGCCGACACTCCCGATGAGCTGCGCGACTACCTCACAACCACCTTCGAAAAGGAGAACAAGGGCGCAACCCTCAAGATTGAGGAACAGGCCTGGGGCGATCTCGTCACCAAGCTCACCACCGCCCTGCCCGACTCTAAGAACACGCCTGACGTGGTGGAAATCGGCAATACCCAGACCCCGACGTTCTCCACCGTTGGCGCATTCCGAGATCTCAGTCCACTGTACGAGGAATTGGGCGGGGATGACTTACTTCAATCCTTCGTCGATGTGGGCACCGTAGATGGCAAGCAGTATGCACTGCCCTACTACTTCGGCTCGCGCTACGTTTTCTACCGCCCAGACATCTGGAAGGCCGCGGGCGTTGAAGTTCCGACGACCCTCGCCGAGTTCACCGACGCCGCCAAGAAGCTAAAGACGGACAAGCAGTCCGGTTTCGCCATGGGAGGCCAGGACTGGCGCAACGGTATCTCCTGGGTGTTTGCTAACGGCGGCGAGCTGGCCACCGTGGACGGCACCGAATGGACCTCCACCCTCTCCGACCCCAACACCATCAAGGGCCTGGAGATGTGGCAGGACCTGGTGACGGGCGCCTCGCTGCTGCCCACCACCGAACGCGATGTCGCCTACTGGGACTTCCTCAACGACGGGACCGACGGCGCCGCACCCGAAGCCACCTCCATCATGGCGCCAGGCTGGGCTCGCTGGTCCATCGGCGACATGGTGAAGAACGACGACGGCGAGGACGTCCGCGACGGTATGGCCGACGCGTCCAAGTTCGATATCTTCGCACTTCCGGGTGTCGACGGCGGCGTGGCTCCGGTATTTGCGGGCGGCTCCAACATCGCCATCTCGGCTAAGTCAGAGAACCCCGAGCTTGCAGAGAATCTGCTGCGCATCATCTTCTCTGAGGAGTACCAGACCATGCTCGGCGAGAACGGCCTCGGCCCGGCAAACTCGACGTACGTGAGTGCACTCGGTGACGACAAGTTCGCCACCACCATGATCGAGACGGCTGCGGCGTCTAAGCTCACCCCCGCCGCACCTGGCTGGGCAGCTATCGAGGGGGCTTTCGTCTACGAGGAGCTCTTCCAGAAGATCGCGGATGGCGGCGATGTCAAGGCTCTCGCAGCCGAGTACGACACCAAGCTCACCCCGATGCTCAATGGCAAGTAACAAGTAAATTGTGACGGCGGGGTGTGGGGGTGTTCATACCACCCGCACACCCCGCCGCAATTTTGGAGCCCTCATGAAGTCAACAACCGCAGGTGCGGCGCCAGTGGCGCCACGGCGGAAGAAGCGCCAGCTCACACCATTCCTCTTACTCTCCGGGCCGGTTCTCCTGCTACTCGCAGGTCTCGGCTATCCGCTCTTTTGGCAGGTGGTGACCTCCCTTCAGGAATATGGACTCGCCCAACAGTTCGGCCAGCCACCCGTTTTCGCCGGACTGGACAACTACGCGCGTATCTTCGCTGACAACTCGGTGTGGGCCGTCGTCGTCCGATCTCTCATCTTCTGTTTCTTCAACGCGATTGTCACCGTGCTCATCGGCTTGGCGTTTGCCCTCCTTATGCGGGCAGTGCACGGCCCCGTGCGCATCGCTATCCAGGTTGCCTTGCTCCTCGCCTGGGCCATGCCGATGGTTGCGGCCGTCACCGTGTTCCGATGGCTTTTTGACTACCGCACCGGCATTGTTAACTGGCTTCTCACATCCCTGGGGCTCACCGGTTTCGACCGCTTCGCCTGGCTCTCCCAGCCGCTCACATTCTTCGTTGTAGCCAGTGCCATTATTATTTGGATGTCTGTCCCCTTTGTGGCGCTGTCGCTTTACGCTGGCCTTACCCAGGTTCCCGACGAGCTTCTCGAGGCCGCCCAGATTGACGGCGCCTCACGTTCCCAGCAGCTTCGTTACATTCTTCTGCCGATGGTTCGCCCCGTGCTCTCCATCGTTCTGCTGCTCCAGCTCATCTGGGACCTGAGGGTCTTCGCCCAGATTCGCATCCTGCAGGACGCCGGCGCTCCCGTCGCCGAGACGAACCTACTCGGCAACTTCATTTACGAGCTCGGTATGGGTCGACATGATTTTGGAGCGGCCTCAGCCGTGTCACTCTTTGTTCTCGCCCTGACGATCTTCATCAGCTGGCCCTATATTCGCGTTCTCCTCAAGGAAGATCAGTCATGAAAAAACTGACTAAACTCGCACAGGACCTGCTTGGCGTCGTCGTTGCCCTCATTTGGGTCTTCCCGGTGTATTGGATGCTGCTGTCCGCGCTGACGCCAAATGCGCGACTGCGCCAAATGCCGCCGTCGTTTCTCCCCACAAATGCAACTCTCTCCAACTTCCGCCGGGCGGTGACAGACCCCGGATTCTTCCCAGCATTAAAAATGAGCCTGGCAATCACACTGCTTACCGTGTTCGTCGTCTTGGTTCTCGCTTTCCTCGCCGCGTTGGCGATCTCACGTTTCCGTTTCCGCGGCCGTAAGTCGTTCATCCTGGCAATCCTCATGATCCAGATGCTGCCTGCCGAAGGGCTCTTCATCGCCCAATACAAGATGTTGTCGGGCGTGGGTGATCGGGTGCCGGTCCTTGGCCTCAACTCAGTTCTCGGCATTACCATTCTCTACTCGGCGGCGGTCATCCCCTTCACCATCTGGATGCTTCGCGGATTCGTGGCGGGCGTTCCTGTCGAACTCGAAGAAGCGGCGATGGTGGATGGATTGTCCCGTCCGATGGCCTTCCTGCGGATCACATTCCCACTGCTCGCACCAGGTCTCGTAGCCTCGGGCGTGTACGCCTTCCTGCAGGCGTGGAATGAGTTCACCATCGCGCTCGTGGCGCTGCCCGAACAGAGTGCCCAAACATTGCCGCTCTGGCTGCGCGAGTTCCTCAATGCCTCGGTTAATCGCGGGGTGGACTGGGCTCAGGTCATGGCCGCGTCCACTATCATCGCGGTGCCGGTCATTATTTTCTTCCTCATTGTTCAGGGCCGGATGACATCTGGATTGGTGTCCGGGGCGGTGAAGGGGTGATGAGGCCCGACGACGGCGCGGCGGCGAATCATTTCGTGGCTCCCAACGAGGCCGTCATAGGCATCGACGTGGGTGGCACCAAGGCTCACGCGGTTCTCTACTCCGCGGCGGGCGCCATCGCTTCGTCACGGCGGGCAACCGACGTCACCGGGCTTCCGGGCCTGCTCGCTACGCTGCGGGCGGTCGTCGACGACGTCGTGCGCGCACCCGAAGCCGAACAGTACGGCATACGGCGACCACAAGACATTAGTCGAATCGGCATCGGCATTCCCGGAATTGTCTCGTCCCAGGCGGGTACCGTATCCCACGCGGTCAACGTGGGACTGCCTGAAGCTGACGTTCCACTGGCTCACCTGGCCAGCGCCGAATTCGGCGTGCCCGTCACCCTCACGCACGACGTCACCGCGGCCACCTTGGGCTCCGCTCGGCTCATGGGTGTCGACGACGACGTCGCGCTGATTTCTCTAGGAACCGGGCTCGCTGTCGGGCTGATTTTGGATGGGACTCCGCGCCATGGATTACTGGGCAGCGCGGGCGAGATCGGGCACATCCCCTACGTAGCCGACGGGCCGGAATGCCCGTGTGGGCAGCGAGGGTGCTTGGAGTTGTACGCCTCAGGCCAGGCACTGAACCGACTGTGGGGCGGCGATCCGAGTGGCGCGTCCAAGCCCGCTGAACATCTGCTTGCTTGTGCGGCGCGCGGCGATGAGGATGCACTCGCCGCACGTTCCATCTGGATCGGGGCCGTTGCCCACGCCGTGACAACGGTGGGGCTCACGCTCGACGTCGCGACGATTCTCATGGGCGGGGGTGTTGCCGGTGCCGGTGAACCGCTTGTGGAGGTGCTGCGCGCGGAGTTGCGGCGGCGGGCTCAGGGTTCGGCGTTCCTCAACCGTATGAATCTGGCTGACCGGGTGGAGCTGGTGCCCCCCGAACTTGACGTGGCGCCGCTGGGAGCAGCGCTCATTGCCATCGACAGTTGAGGCTGGCAGGGTGGGTGTCTGAGGTCCGTATGACTCTTGACGGCTGCCGTACAATCCCGATGGTTGCCCATTCGATATGAAGGTGGCCTGGGTTGGACTTGAGTCCAACCCAGGCCACCTTCATGCTCTGTAGTCGCTTACGCCGCCGGGAACTGCCGTTCCCACTCGGTTGCCAACTGCTCGCGGGTGTCCGAGAGGATCGCGGGCACCGCCTTCGTCTGCGCAATGATTGGCAGGAAGTTGGCGTCGCCACCCCAGCGCGGCACCACGTGCTGGTGGATGTGCGCTGCAATTCCAGCGCCAGCCACCTCGCCCTGATTCATGCCGAGGTTGAACCCCTGCGGCCTCATTGCGGCCTTGATAACGGACATCGCGCGTGCCGTCATCTCCCCCATCTCGATGCGCTCGTCTGCCGTGAGATCGGGGTAGAGCGAAACGTGACGGTAGGTACAGATGAGCACGTGGCCCGAGTTGTACGGGTAGAGATTGAGCAGGGCAAAACAGGTATCTCCACGCGCGATGACCAGACCTTCGGCGTCGCCTCCGGTGGGCACCCGACAGAACGGACACTCCGAAGCCGTACCGTCTGCGGGCTTTGCATCGCCGCCCACGTACGCCGCACGATGCGGAGTCCAGAGGCGGCCAAAACCGTCCTTGTCCCCCGGATAGTTCGACGCTTCGTCGATGACGACGTCGCCCCAGTCACCGTTCCCCGTCATTGCTCAGCTCACTCGCCTGCCGCAATACGTTCGCCCGCCGGATCGTTAACGCGGCGAGCAACCACGTCAACGATGTGCGCAACGGCGTCGTCCACGGCGATGCCGTTCTCCTGGTGGCCGTCGCGGTAACGGAAGGACACGGCGCCGTTCTCCACGTCCTCGCCACCGGCGATGAGGGTGAAGGGAACCTTGTCCTTGGAAGCGTTGCGGATCTTCTTGCCGAAGCGGTCATCGGAGTGATCCACCTCGACGCGGATGCCCTCGGCGCGCAACTTCGCGGCGACGTCGTCGACGTAACCGTCAAACGCCTCAGCCACCGGAATGAGGCGCGCCTGAACCGGCGAGAGCCAGGCCGGGAACGAACCGCCGTAGTTCTCCACAAGCACGCCGATGAAGCGTTCGACGGAACCGAGCTTGGCAGAGTGGATCATGACCGGGCGCTTGTGGGTGCCGTCGGCGGCGGTGTACTCCAGGTCGAAGCGCTCAGGCATGTTGAAGTCGTACTGCACGGTGGACATCTGCCAGGTACGCCCGAGGGCATCCTTCGCCTGGACCGAGACCTTCGGGCCGTAGAAGGCGGCGCCGCCGGGGTCGGCGACGAGATCGAGACCGGAAGACGTACAGACATCCTCCAGCACGCGGGTGGCTACAGCCCAGTCCTCGTCCGATCCAATGAACTTATCCTGGTTCTTGCCCTCGGTGTCGCGAGTGGAGAGCTCCAGGTAGAACTCGGTCAGTCCGAAGGCGCCGAGGATGTCCTTGAAGAAGTCGAGCAGCTCACGAATCACCTGCGGCGCCTGCTCAGGCGTGCAGTAGATGTGCGAATCGTCCTGGGTAAAGCCGCGCATGCGGGTCAGACCCTGCACCACACCCGACTTTTCGTAACGGTAGTCATTGCCCATCTCGAAGAGCTTGAGGGGAAGCTCGCGGTAGGAGCGGCCACGCGAACGATAGATGAGGTTCTGCATCGGGCAGTTCATGGCCTTGAGGTAATACTGCTGGCCAGCCTTGGTGATGGTGCCATCCTCGTCGCGCTCCTCGTCCACGTTCATCGGCGGGAACATTGTCTCCGCGTAATGCGGGAGATGGCCGGAGGTGCGGAAGAGGTCGCCCTTGGTGATGACCGGGGCGTAGACGCGATCGAAGCCGCGCTTGAGGTGCTCATTGACAATGAACTCCTCGATGATGTGGCGCAGCATGCCGCCCTTGGGGTGGAAGACCGCCAGGCCGGGGCCGATCTCCTCGGGGAAGCTGTACAGATCCAGCTGAGCGCCGAGCTTGCGATGGTCGCGCTTCTCGGCCTCGGCGATGCGGGTCTGGTAGGCGACCAGCTCGTCCTTGGTGGGCCAAGCGGTGCCGTAGATGCGCTGCAGACCGTCGTTTGCCTGGTTGCCCTTCCAGTAGGCGGCAGACGCCTTGGTCAGCGCGAAGCCGTTGCCGATGAGGCGGGTGTTGGGCAGGTGCGGGCCGCGGCAGAGATCCTTCCATGCCACGTCGCCACCCCGGCGCACATTGTCGTACATGGTCAGCTCGCCAGCACCAACTTCCACCGAGGCGTCCTCGGCGCCCTTGCCCTTAGTCTGGACAAGTTCCAACTTGTAGGGCTGGTCGGCAAGTTCGACGACGGCCTCCTCTTCGGAGATGACGCGGCGGCGGAAGGTTTGCCCCTCCTTGACGATGCGCTGCATCTTCTTCTGCAGGTCGCGCAGCAGCTCCGGGGTGACGGCGTCGATGTTGCCGAAGTCGTAGTAGAAGCCGTCGGTAATGAACGGGCCGATGCCGAGGTTGACGTCCGGGAAGGTGTCCTGCACGGCCTGGGCCAGCACGTGGGTGGCGGAGTGGCGCAGAATGTTGAGACCGTCGGGTGAGGAGATTTCCACGCCTTCAACGACGGCGTCCTCTGGCAGCGTCGTCAGGTCGGTGTCCAGATCCTTGAGTTCGCCATTGACGCGCAGCGCAACAATCGTGCGGTTCTTGGCGTAGAAGTCGGTTCCGGTGGTGAGTTCACCGAGGGGATGGACGTTGCCGTCTATCGAGATCGCGGACACTTGGTCTCCTTTGATTTGTTCAAGGTGCGCACATACGACGGTGCACACTGCGCTCCAGTCTAGCTACGCCATAGCCGCGGAGGAACTTCGATCTCGTGGTATTCGTCCCATGGCTGCGCCCAACCACCGAGGACAAGCACATCGTTGAGGAGATGAGCGGTGAATCCCCAAATGAAGAGGCCGTCGGCGGTGAAGGCTGGGCCGCGGTAGCCCATCGGCAGGGTGGCAGAGAAGCGGTTCTCTGGGGCAGCCAGTTCATCGATACTGACGCGGTGCACCGACGCGACCTCGCCAGGGTCCACCACGGAGAGGCGCTCGTTCCCCTCCCACGTACCGACCACTGCCGTCACGTCAAAACTTGACGCGTTGACCTGGGACGGCGGGAGGGTTCCGAGAATCTTAACAAGAGCCGGGTTCAAGCCAACCTCTTCGTTTGCCTCACGCAACGCGGCGTCTATAGCGCGTTCGCCCGGATCAAGTCCGCCACCGGGAAAAGCTACCTGCGAGGGATGAGAACGCAGCGTGGCGGAGCGCTCGGTGAGGACGACGTCAACGCCAGAACTGGCAAGCGACGCCGGCTCCGCGAGCAATGCGCCAGCACCCGGCTCCGACAGCAGGATGAGAACAGCGGCTTTGCGAACCTGGTTGCCGGAGCTGACACGCCGATCTCTCGCCCGGCCTTCGATATTTGCCCGGCCCCCGGCAGAGCGAAGGCTTGCCCCACTCCTATCCAACAGATAGCCGGTCAGGTCATTCACTCGAACCGACTCGCGCAATTGCTCAATTCCCACGGACCCAGCCTATCGCTGCGATGCTCCAGCCGCTGTGAGCTAGGGAGCTGCCGTCCACCGATCGGTTGACCTCGGGTCCCACCACTCACCCGCTGCCGCGCCCGCCCACCGCGCGAAACAATCGACGTATGAACATATACGAGCCAATCGTCGAAGTTCGCGGCCTCACCAAAACCTACGGGCAGGTCGAGGCCCTTAGCGGCATCGACTTCGAAATCCGCCGCGGAGAGATCGTCAGCCTCCTCGGCCCAAACGGCGCTGGTAAAAGCACGACTATCGAGATTCTTGAAGGCTATCGGCAGCGCTCCAGCGGCACCGTGCGCGTACTCGGCGAAGACCCAGAACATGCGACTCGCGCCTGGCGCGCCCGCATCGGCATTGTTCTCCAATCTGCTGGTCTGCCCGACGAGATGACAGCGCGTGAGTTGGTGGCCCACTTTGCCCGCTTTTATCCGGCTCCACGCAATGTCGACGACGTGATCGACCATGTGGGACTCACGGCCAAAGCCCGCGCCCGCATCGGCACACTCTCCGGCGGCCAGAAGCGCCGCCTGGACGTAGCACTGGGTATCATCGGCCGCCCCGAGCTTCTTTTTCTCGACGAACCTACCACGGGCTTTGACCCCGAAGCCCGCCGCCAGTTCTGGAACCTCATCCGCAACCTTCGCTCCGACGGCGCCACGATCCTCCTCACCACGCACTATCTCGACGAAGCCGCGCAACTAAGCGACCGCGCCATCGTCGTGGCCGATGGACGGGTCGTAGCCGAGGGCGCTATCGATGAGATCGGCGGCCCCGACGCGCGCATCCCAATCGTCCGTTGGGTCGACGACGACGGCATCCACCAAGTCCGCACTCATCGCCCGACTGCGCTGGTTACGGAGTTGTCCGCCCACAACAATTCGGACGAAATCCCGAATCTCGAAATTGTTCGTCCCAGCCTCGAAGACATCTACCTCGGAATCGTTGCGTCGGTGGAGTCTACAAAACTCGCTACTAATTCATTGAATTGAGCATGGCAATGTCTACTGAAACCAACCGAGATCGTCACAAGCCAATCGCTCCCAGAACCACCGCAGTTGCACTGCGGCTGCCTTCGGGGGCTTCCCTCGCACTCGCACGCGTCGTCTTCGAACTGCGGGGATTCGTTCGGCGCCGAGATGGGCTCTTCTTCGTCTTCGCCTTTCCCATCGTTCTGCTCACCATCTTTGCGACGGCGTTCCAGAACGCCGACATGGGCGGAGGGCTGACTGGCGCCCAGTACTATCTGCCAGCTATGTTGGCCTCAGGCATCCTGACGATCGGCACCCAGAACCTCGGCGTGCAGATCTCCGAGGAACGTTACGACGATACCCGCAAGCGCCTCGCCGGCACACCTCTCTCCCCTACCTCATATCTTCTCGGCAAGATTGGGCAGGTGCTCGTGACAGGACTCGTCCAGGCGGTGTTTCTCATCCTCGTCGGCCATGTCGCCTTCGATATCTCACTCCCCAATACCCCGGAACGTTGGTTCACCTTCACCTGGATTCTTCTCCTCGGCCTTATCACCAGTGCTATCGCCGGGATCGCAATTGCCCACATCCCCCGCAGCGGGAAGAGCGCCAGCACCGTCATTACGCCCATCGTGCTTGTCTTGCAGTTCATTTCCGGTGTCTACCTGCCGTTTTCCCTCATGCCGGGGTGGCTCCAGAACATCGCGGCGCTCTTCCCCCTCAAGTGGCTGGCGCAAGGGATGCGCTCCGTCTTCCTCCCCGATACTCTCGCCACCATCGAGCAGGGCGGAACCTGGAATCATGCCGGAGTGGCGTTGACGCTTACGCTATGGCTCATACTGGGAGCAGTGGTTGCGCGGGCCATGTTCCGCTGGATCCCACGAGTGTAGGAGCGGACGTGACGAGAATGCGTGCGAGGTCAGTGACGAGCGCGATGCCGACCCAGTCAGGAGCGAATTTCCCCAGGGCATGGCCTTACTGGTGGGATGTCGTTTTCCTTGCCGTCCTCGTTGCAGTGGCTCTCGTCGTCGCCGTACTCAATGGAGGCTCTCGGGCCTTCGTTGCTCTTGGCATCCTCGCCATCGCATGGCCCCTCCTGGGGCGCAAACCGGTTGTCGTATGGCCGCACCAACAGGCTGCACGCTCCGACGGGCGAACGGCCGCCGAGCCCTACTTCTGGCACGGTGTGGCGTTCATGTTCCTCATGGCATTATGCCTCGGTGTTCTCTCGGCCACGGTTCCAACGGCGACGTTCTTCCTCATCTTCGGATGCCCCTACGCCTGGTCGTGGGCGGAGGGTGACGCGAAGCTTCCCACGGCTCTCATCTCCAACGTTCTCATCTGCACGACGCCCGTTATTGGACTGTGGAGCAGAGGCGGCTGGAGCGGAGGAGCCTTCTTCTCGGCCCTCGCCAGCGGACTCGTCTCCTTCCTCTTCAGCTTTATGATGGGCATGTGGATCCTGCGCATCTCGCAGCACGCCGAGGAACGCGGCCACTTACGCGCCGAGCTGGAGGCCACCAACCTGGAACTGCTGGAGGCGCATCGCCAGACGGGGGCCGCGCTCGAACGTGAACGTTTTGCCCACGAAATCCACGACACGTTGACGCAGACACTCACCGCCGTCGTCATGTTGACCGAGCGTGCACGAGGCGAGTTGGAGCACGGTGAGAGCGCCGCGGGAGCGGCAACGCTCGCTAATGCGGAGCGAACAGCCCGCCAGGCCCTCGCCGAAACTCGCTCCCTCATCGCCGAAGGTCGTGGCACGGGCGTCGGCACTCACGGATTCGCCCGGCGTATCACGGATCTCTGCATGCGATTCGGCGAGGAGTCCAGCATTCATACCGAAACCCAGATTGATGGAGATCTCGATTCACTCACTCGCCCCAACCAGGTTGTCCTACTTCGCTGTCTCCAGGAATTACTCTCCAACGTGCGCAAACACGCGCGGGCGGGCAACGTCGTCGTCGAACTCTCGGACAACTATCTGGCCGTCACTGACGACGGCGTCGGTTTTCCCGATGGTGTCGACGCCGCAACCGAGCGTGGGTATGGGCTGGCGGGAATCGCGAGCCGATTGGCGCTCGCGAGCGGTACGCTGACCGTCACAACCGGTGACGAAGGCACGCGAGTGAGTATCACATTGGCCGGGCCAAGTACCGGCAACGCACAGGACGCATAGGACGCACAGGAGAGGACCAACTCGTGATCAACGTATTCGTAGTGGACGACCATCCTGTGGTGCGCGAAGGGATCGTCTCGATCATCTCGTCGGCCGAGGATATGGAGGTTGTTGGCCAGGCAGCCGACGGCCGCGAAGCACTTGCTGCGATAGCCGAGTTCACAACCGCTCCCGACGTAGTCCTTATGGATCTGCGTATGCCCCTCATGGACGGCGTAACGACGACGGCGTATTTGCGCACCCATTTTCCCGGCGTCACCATCGTCATCCTCACCACGTATGAAACTGACGAGGATATTCTCTCCGCCATCGAAGCGGGGGCGACCGGCTACCTCCTCAAAGCGACTCCCCGTGAGGAACTGATCTCTGGAGTGCGCGCCGCGGCGTCGGGGAAGGTGGCACTCGCGCCGTCGGTAGCGGCGACGCTGGTCACAAGGACGCGGGTCCCGGCCCGCCTCACTCCACGCGAAGTAGAAGTGCTGCGACTCGTGGCTGCGGGTGGCACCAATGGACGTATCGCATCGGTGCTTTCCATCTCGGAAGCGACCGTTAAGACACATTTGCTACGCATCTTCGAAAAACTGGGGGTCAATGATCGTACGCGTGCCGTCACGCTTGCGATGGAGCGAGGGATTCTCAGCTGAGCAAACGCGGCACCCTTAGCTGAACAACCAGTCAGCAAACGAATTGGCGAGACCGTCAACAACCTCGTGCTGCCACTCGGCGATGGCGACTAACGTGGCGAAGTATTCGACATCAACGCTTCTTGCTGCTTTGGGATAACGCTGTTCCACGGTTTGCAACCCCGCATGAAGCTCCAGGGAGAGGTCACGTGGCACGTTTCGAATCGTGTTGTTATGGCTGTGCGCCTGGCGGATTCGACTCAAGGCCCCATCGACGTCTTCTTGCCAGCCATCCTGGCTGAAGTCGAGTTCCCATAGCCACTTGAAGGCATCCGATTGGTGGGGGCCGAGGTGCTGAAGGTAGTCGTCGAGCGCGCGGGGAAAGATCTCGTCAGGGCGTATGGAGGGGTACATACATGCATGCTAGCATCGCCACTATGTTGCATCACTTCTTCATGTGAAGGATGGGCCGACGCCGCCAAGCGGCCTTCCATATCAGCCCAACCAGTAAGAGATCCCCGCGCTAGATGCCACGGCAGTTCGTGGCACTAATAGTCGTGCCGTTAAGCCGTGCACTCGCGAATCTCGATTCACATGAAGGATCAACGTGTCACACGAACTCCCCGCGCGCTCCCGCGCGCATATTTCTCTCTCCCGCGTATCAATCACCCGCGGGACGAATCTCGTCTTGAACGAACTGGACCTGTCCGTCACTCCTGACTCGCGCCTCGCCGTCGTCGGCGAAAATGGGCGCGGAAAGTCCACGCTCCTGCACATCATCGCGGGACTTCTGAATCCCGGCTCCGGCAGTGTCACACGAATTGGCACATTGAGCCTTGCCCACCAGGAGATGCCGGTGGCGCAAGGAGAGACAGTCGGCGACGCCGTCGCGGCCGTCATTGCACCATCCGTCGCCGCGTTGGCCGAGTTGAACGCGGCTGCCGACGCACTCGCTGGAGACGATGTGCTCGCCAATAGCATCGGCGGGTCTATCGAAGGAACCAGCGCGCTCGCAAGCGGCGCCGCGGCTAGGTACGCCGCAGCTCTCGACGCCTGTGAAGCACTAGACGCCTGGAATACTGAACAGCGCATGCGCATGTCCCTCGAACAACTTGGGGCCGAGCAGGACTGGTCACGCCCTCTGACGGAACTCTCCGTCGGAGCACGTTACCGGGTGCGACTTGCCTGTATTCTCGCGCGCAGCGAGGATTTTTTGCTGCTCGACGAACCTACCAACCATCTCGATCGCTCGGGACTCAACTATCTCACTGCGCAGCTACGCGACTGGCCCGGCGGCGTGGTCTTTGCCAGCCACGACCGCGCTCTCCTGGATGACGTTGCCACGACCTACCTGGACCTCGATCCCACTCCCGACGGGCAGGCGCATCTTTATCGCGGCTCGCTGGCCGAGCTTCGCGAGTCCCGCAGAGTACTGCTGGCGAGGTGGGAGCAGGAATACGAGCTTCAGGTGAAGGAGCATGCACGGCTAGAGGCGGATCTCGATGCGGCTCGCGCGCGCCTTGTCTCCGGTTGGCGTCCGCCCAAGGGAACCGGCAAACACCAGCGCGCTACGCGAGCCGCGAGCATCACCCAACGGGTTCACCGCCAACGCGAGCAGTTGGAGGCGAACGCTGTCACCATCCCTGAACCGCCGCAGGTCTTCACCTGCCCCGACTTGCCACGTTTCAAAGGTAGCGATGTCCTCACCGCACACCAAGTGACCGTGGCGGGTAGGTTGCCTACTCCCACCTCCCTCGCTGTCGCTCCTGGCGGACGTCTCGTCATCACCGGCCCGAACGGCGCGGGAAAGTCCACACTACTGTCTGTGCTCGCGGGTGACCTCGCTCCCACAGATGGGAGCGTCCTGCGCGCTGAAGGAGCGCGAGTGGGCGTGCTTCGCCAAGAAACGAGCCTCCCCCACGAGCAGTACGCCAATCGGTACTTCGCCACGGAGGTGGAACGCCTTGCCTCGCGACGGATGGTCCCGACACATCAGCCTGCTGCGCCACGAGACGCAATCTCCCTTGCTGAATTGGGCCTCCTCACATCCTCAGAAACAAGTAAACGAATAGGCGAGATGTCGATGGGTCAGCAGCGCCGGTTGGAACTCGCGCTCGTTCTTGCATCACGACCACATGTGCTCCTCCTTGATGAACCCACCAACCACCTCTCGACGACCCTCATCGACGAACTGACAGAGGCGCTCAAGGCGACGAAAGCCGCCGTCATTGTTTCCAGTCATGATCGCCAGTTCCTTCGAGATACGGCGGATTGGAGTCAGCTCGTGTTGGAGTAGTAACTCACCCATGGTCACCTCCTTCATGCCGGCGGATTCCCACGATCTCGCCGCCCGGCTTCGTGAATACGAATCCGCCGGCGTGATGGGTAATGATGATGTGCTCTGAATGGATGTGCTGGTGATGGTGGAAGCAGAGGAGGACGGCGTTGTCTACGATGGTCGGGCCGCCTTCCTCCCATTCCTGCGCATGATGGATCTCTGAATATTCGACACCGCGAGTGCACCCCGGATATCGGCAGGTTCGGTCGCGTGCAAGGATCGCCTTTTCCTGGGTCACGGAGAATCGACGTTGGGCTCGTGACGCATCAAGTGGTTCTCCGTGCGCGGAGAGTACCACTCGGGAAATTCCCGAGTCGCAGAGCATGCGCGCAAACTGGCTGGGCGCCAACGCGGTTCCGTCACTCAACGTGGCTGGCGGCAACCCTTCCAGAAGATCCGGGCAGACTCCCGCCTTGATCCGTGCGCGCATCGCGCCCAGCGTTTCACATAGCTTCCCGGTAATCTCCCCTCGCTCCTCGAGACACCTGCCGCGACCCCCAATACCGCTTCCGGTCACGGGACAACACGGCACGTTCGTGACGGTAGGGATACCGCCATCGCTCAGTCTGCTTTCCCCACTGGGAGTACCCATAACGCTACGAGCGCCGTTCTCGCCTTCCGAATCCATCGTTCTTTCAACACTCACCTCCCGTTCCACGCCCAAAGCCCGTTCGAGATGATGCACATGGTCGCACCCTCGTTCAATTGCCTTCGTTGTCTCAACCAACGTGGACAGCGGCACGTGGACGAGAGTTTGGAATCGCGGTGATCGTCTTGTCACTGGATTGGTCCCCGACTTCTGTCCAGCTGGCAGTCCGCTAGCGCTCCCCGCACCGCCCTGACCTACCGCTACAACAGCGGGTCCACCGGCTGCTCCATCACACGACGTCGCTAGTTCCCCTCCGTCCCAGGACACCGAAATATCTGCGGCGTCACCAGCCCTGCCACTCGCCACACCAAGCCCACCATCGGTACCTGAGCCACCACCACCCATTCCAACAACCACTCGCGCCATACCAACGAGCGCCTCGGCAGTTCGCTGCGCCCCCGAACGCCGATCATCCTTTCCCGGCACTCCGACGACGCTCCGCAATGCCTCGTCCACGATCATCCCGTTGAGCGCCGAGAGCCATCCGCTGATCCGGAATCCTTCATCAGCACGAAAGAAGTTCACTTTCTCCTCTTTCGCCTCGCGCTTCACCTGCTGCTCAGCAGCCCGCGGTGAGACTCGGAACTTCCAGGCCTTGAGCGTCATCCGGAAACGATCCGGAGACTCCACGAGCGCCCGCTCCAACAAAGCGACCTCATCCGCCCGAGCCCGTTCCTTGAGCTCCGGCGATACAGCAACTGATCGCAATACGTCAAGATGATCCACTGAAATACCGCCGGCGCGAAGCGCCGCACCGAACCTCGGATACAGTTCCGTTGCGGCCTCAGCACGGCGAATATCATGCCGTGCTTTCTCACGCGACTGCTTGCCGGTTTTCTCCACAACGTCCCAAATCGTGCGCGACTCCCCCAGCTCCTTCTTGACCTCCTTCGCGGCTTGCCCCGTGGGCTGTGCCTGCGCCTCCTTCTGAATCCTGGCAACCGTGGAAACGGCAGCACATCGCGCCCCGTCCAGACTCCGCTGGAGATCTCCCAAACGCTCCAGAAACCCGGTGCACTCCGTCAAGGACTCCAACTCCAACCGTTTACTCGCCTCGGACAACTCGTCCATGAGCCGAGCGACAGATTCGAACGAGACCACGCCACGATTCTCCCGACGATTCGTCATGCCGATACCAGAAAGCCCACGTAATTCGATGCCCACAGCATCGCTGGCAAACTCGCCTCCGATCACTCCGAACAGGTCCGCTTCACCAATGCCGACGACGGCGCCGCCATCTATCCGACCCGAACCCCCGGTTCCGACCTCCATATCACCAACATCAACAGCCATAACGATCACCCCCTTTCTCTTACAATCGAACTTATTTTCGACTACTCTTATCCTAGACATCACCTCCGACACAAAACGCGATAAGTTTTCTCCACCCGGAGATTCAAGGAGAGTTCAATGACTGAGCATGCCAATCCGGCCCTTGCTGTGGCCCACCCCAACAAGCCAACAACTCACGGCCTCCTTCCCACTGTCGACGGCCAACAAATCTATTGGGAAGAGTGGGGCAACCCCGCCGGAACTCCCGCGCTTTACTTGCACGGCGGTCCCGGCGGCACGCTCGGCAAGAGCAGCTATCGCCACCGTTTCGACCTCAACCGCAGTCGCGTCGTCGCCCTAGAACAACGCGGCTGCGGTCGCTCCCTCCCCCACGCTTCCGATCCCACAACAGATCTCTCCACCAATACGACCACCCACCTGATCAGCGACATAGAACAACTCCGTGAAGCCCGCGGCATCGACCGTTGGATCGTCAACGGGGTTTCATGGGGTTCCACTCTCGCTCTCGCCTACGCTCAAGCTCACCCGGAACGAGTTATAGGGATTGTCCTATTTGCCGTCACCACCACTCGCCGCGAGGAAGTCGACTGGATTACCGAGGGCGTCGGTGCCATCTTCCCTGAGGCGTGGGACAGGTTCGCGAGTCACGCGGAAAATGGCGACCCCGGCTACGTCCGCGGCAAATCCCGCCTCGTCGAGGCTTACGCCCGCCTCCTGGGCAGCCCAGATCCCGCCGTCCGCGACGCCGCTTCCCGCGAGTGGGCACTGTGGGAGGACACCCACATCTCGATCGGCACCGGCACCCTCGGCCGCAATCCTCGCTGGGACGACGACGACTACCGCCTCGCCTTCGCCCGGCTCGCCACCCATTACTGGTCCCACGATGGCTTCCTCAATCCGCTCATCCTCGACCGCATGGATCGGCTGCAGAAGATCCCAGCAACACTCATCCACGGGCGCCGTGATGTCTCTGGTCCGGCAAACACGGCGTGGGAACTTCACCGCCGCTGGCCCGGATCAACTCTCCACATCAACGAGGGCGAGGGCCACGGCGGCCCCTCCATGGTCACTCTTTGGGAGGAGGCAAATGAACGTCTTCTCAAGCATAACTAGGGGTTCCACATCGGCCACCACCCACCAACGCAACCCGCTGCGCCGTCGTCGTTATCCCACACACCCGTCGGCCACCAGGAAATACGCGTGTGTATACTCGTCTGACGTAACGTCAATCACACCCTCGGGAGGTATGACGTGATTGAGTTTGAGTCCGTATCAAAGGTTTATCCCGACGGCACAACTGCGGTCGACGATTTCTCCCTCATCGTGCCCTCGCATCGTACTGTCGTCCTTGTCGGTTCCTCCGGGTCTGGTAAAACAACCCTGTTGCGCATGGTCAACCGGATGGTTGATCCCACCGCTGGCCGCATTCTTATCGACGACGTCGACATCTCCACCCGCGAGCCCGTCATGTTGCGCCGCTCGATTGGTTACGTCCTTCAGAACGGCGGATTGCTTCCTCATCGCACCGTTGTAGACAACATCTCGACAGTGCAAGTTCTCTTAGGGGCATCTCGCCACGAGGCCAAGTCGCGGGCACTCTCGCTCATGGAGACGGTCGGACTAGACACGAGTCTCAGCCGCCGTTATCCGGCACAGCTCTCTGGCGGGCAGCAACAACGCGTCGGGGTGGCTCGAGCTCTCGCGGCAGACCCGAACATCCTCCTTATGGACGAACCGTTCGGAGCTGTTGATCCGATCGTACGCAATGAACTGCAAAGCGAGCTGCTACGTATTCAAGCCGAGTTGGGTAAGACGATCGTCTTCGTTACCCACGATATCGACGAAGCCTTCCGAATCGGAGATGAGGTGGTTGTGCTAAGTACAGGCGGCCACATCGCCCAGCGAGGAATACCCTCACAGATTCTCGGCGCGCCAGCAGACGACTTTGTTCGCGGTTTCATTGGTGCAGAGCGCGCCGATCGTACGCTCCACACGATCACTGTCAATGGGCGCCAACTTGCTGTCGACGCCAATGGACGGCCAGTGGGGGTGCTCGAACCATGAGTTGGTTCACCGCCAACTTGCCCTGGGTCTCCTCTTTGCTGTGGGATCATCTCGTTCTTGCCCTGCCGCCAATGATCCTCAGTATTCTCATCGCCCTTCCGATTGGCCGCCTTGCCTACCGATATCCTCGTTTCGGTGGTCTTCTTCTCGAAACCTCGACGCTCTTATACGCCGTCCCGTCACTCCCGCTCCTTATCCTTATTCCCGCAGTGGTCGGCACTCCTCTTCGTTCATCCGCCACGATGATCATTGCTCTCACAATCTATGGCGTGGCGCTTCTTGTTCGATTCGCCGCAGATGCCTTCTCATCGGTGGAGCCAGGGGTACGTGAGTCAGCTGTAGCCATCGGATATTCGCCTAGAAGCCTGCTCTGGAAAGTTGACCTACCGCTGGCGATCCCCGTCCTTCTCGCTGGAATTCGGGTGGTTGCAGTCTCTACTATCAGCCTGGTTACCGTCGGCGCTCTCATTGGGATATCAAGCCTCGGCACGCTTCTCACCGACGGCTTCCAACGCGGGATCACTGCCGAGGTCGCCACGGGGCTCATCACCACCATGCTCCTTGCCCTCATCCTCGACACGCTCCTGCTCATCCTCGGGCGGCTCCTCACGCCATGGACAGCGCTCAAGCGCCAGGGAGGATCAGCATGAACGAGTTTGGTGCGGCCTTCGCCTGGCTTACAGATCCATCTCACTGGCAAGGTGCCGGAAGCATACCCACGCGAATTGCCGAACATCTTGGCGTCACGGCACTCGCTGTCGTGCTGGCCGCGCTCGTCGCAATACCACTCGGCGTTCTCATCGGGCATACCCGCAGGGGCTCCGGGCTTATGGGAGCCTTCACCGGCGCTGCTCGCGCCATTCCCACTCTCGGCATTCTCACACTCTTCGGGCTCGCGCTGGGCATCGGCCTCAGGGCACCCCTCGTTGCGCTTATTATTCTGGCGATTCCCTCACTGCTCGCGGGCGCCTACTCGGGTATCCAGGCAGTCGATCCAACAATTCCAAATGCCGCAAAGGCTATCGGGATGAGTCCTTGGCAAGTCATTCGCTCGGTGGAAGTTCCACTCGCTTTGCCGGTCATTCTCGGTGGGTTGCGATCAGCTACTCTCCAAGTTGTGTCGACGGCGACGCTTGCCGCTTACGTTGCCGACGCCGGCTTAGGACGTTATCTCTTCGCCGGGCTGAAGTCGCGCGACTACGTGCAAATGCTCGCCGGAGCGATTCTTGTAACCGCTCTCGCGCTCCTCCTAGAACTGATTCTCGCTCTCTGTCAACGTCTTGCCGCCCAACGCGCTAATCCTGCCGCGCATATACGACTCAAGAACCCACAACATTCGGGGAAGGACCCAGCATGAAACGTACACCCAGGGCACTCGGCGCCCTACTTGTCGCCGGACTATTCGCACTGAGCTCGTGTGGATCAAGCGATCCCTTGGAATCCTCTGGAGCGACTGGATCAAGCAGTTCTTCCGAGCAGGCCATCGCTATTGGTTCGCAGGATTACTACTCGAGCGAAATCATCGCGGAAATCTATGCTCAATCCCTCGAAAAAGCGGGGTTTACCGTTGATCGGCAGTTCAGGATTGGCCCACGCGAGGTCTATCTTCCAGAGATCGAAGCTGGCACGATTGATCTCTTCCCCGAGTACACGGGTCCGCTGCTTCAGTATTGGACACCAAATCCCGACGCTCGCGGAGCTGACGAAATCTACGAGGCATTGGTCGCCGCAACTCCAGAAGGGCTTCGAGTCCTCGACCAGTCCCCCGCCACCGACCAGGATTCTTACGTCGTCACGAAAGCATTCGCCGATGAGTGGGGCCTGACAACCATCGCCGATCTCGCGAAGGTCGAGGGCCCATTGGTCCTTGGAGCCGCCTCCGAGGCGGAGAATCGCCCGAACGGGCCGAAGGGCCTCAAAGAGTTCTATGGGATTGACGCCGGATTCACCCCGATTGAGGACTCTGGCGGTCCGCTCACCGTCAAAGCATTAAACGACGGCGACATTCAGTTTGCGATCATCTACACCGCGGACCCCTCAATTAAGAAGAACAACCTGGTGTCGTTGGAGGATCCCGAGGGCCTATTCCTTTCCTCCCACGTTGTTCCCCTAGCCAGCGAGAACGTCACGGACGACGCGGCAGCAATCATCAACCAGGTGAGCGCGGCGATGACTCCCGATGAGCTCATCTCTCTCAATGCTCGCAGCGTTGACGAGCAGCTGTCGGCGAGCCAGATCGCTCAGGATTGGCTCGCGGACAAGAACTTTGGAAGCTAAGAAGGCCGAGAAAAGCTAAGAAGGGCCGGAAACACTAGTAAAAGCGGCCCTGCAACCAACACAGAAGAGCGGCGGTTGATCAGTCAACCGCCGCTCTTCTTATCCGTACCGCATCACTCGCCACAGCACGTTTGCCCTGAACCGGGCGTGCTTTTTACCACGCCCGTGCTGCCGCCGAACGCTCCAGGATCGCGTCTCGAATCATCACCGGCAACTCTAGCGCAGCAAGCTCCTGTGCCAGAGCCAGTCCTTCAAGACTTCTCACAGCGGCCCATGCCTTCTCTTTCAGCACGAAACCGATCTCGGCAGCGTCGAGAATCTTAAAGGCCTCAGCCTGAACGTCGGGTTCCACGGCCGTGAGCCCAGTCAGCGTCACGACGGTGTCCCGACTCATATCCACCACACCGAGCGGAATCCGCAGCGCGGGCGAAAGCAGTTCGTCGTCGACAATAGCAACGTCACCGGCAACCCACGCTCCGCCAACTCCTTCGACCTCCGAGGCACCGACAATCTCCACCACAATCTCACGCTCGACCAGCGGGTTCGGACCGCTGGTTGCACTGATCGTTAGCGAAACATCTGCGCGTCCGTCCTCGTTCACGCTCAGCTCTTGGGTGAACACCGTGACATTGCGATCGGCAATAGTCGGAGCACCCTCACCGTGATCCTCAATAAGATGCGAGATGCCGTTACCCGGATAAACCCGCAGGGTCAGCTTCGCCGGGGCATCAATGATCGGCTCCAGCGCATCGGCCAACGGCACCACCGAACCGGCGCGCGCGAACACGGGCAGCTGGTCCAGATCACGGTGCAACTGGACCCGGCCACCACCGGCGTAATGCTGACCGGTGAAGATATCAAACCAGCCGTCCGCCGGAAGCCACGCCTCCGTTGAAGCAATCTTCGCCACGGTGTCCTCGGGCGAGGTGATCGGCGCGACGAGCAGATGCTCGCCGAGCAGGTATTCGTTCTTCATCTCGTAAGCGGCGTGCTCTTCTGGCCACTCGTGGTAGAGCGGACGGAACACGGCAACGGCGTCGGTATGCGCGTCCCACGCGGCCGTGTACATCATCGGTACAAGACGGTGCCGGAAGCGCAGGTAGCGGTTCATCACCTGGTGCGCACGCGGGCCCTGGAGCCACGGCTCTTTGGACATGAACGCCGACGTCGTCGAATGTAGCCGGTTAATCGGAGAAAACACGCCGAACTCGAACCAGCGCACCGTCAGTTCAACATCCTTGGAACCGAACATGTGGCCACCGATGTCATGTGACCACCAGGTGTAGCCGACGTTTGCCGCGGTGGAGGTGAAATACGGCTGGAAATCCAGAGAATCCCAGGTAACAACAGTATCTCCCGAGAAACCGACCGGGTAGCGGTGGCTCCCGAGTCCGGCATACCGCGAGAATGTTAGCGGACGCTTGCCATCGCGCCCCGAATCGACATAGTGGATATGGTTGAGCATCCACAGCGGGTCCAACCCCGCGATTTTGGTGGCCCCGCCGGATTGCCAGTCGATCCACCAGAAGTCGACACCCTCTTCTTCCAGAGGGTGATGCAGATACTTCAAGTAGGCATCCACGAACTCACGCGAGGTGACATCGAACTCGATCGGCAGCTCTTCCGCCGGATCCATCCCCAGCGCCTTCGCCATATCCGGATAGGCCTTCTCATGGCGGCGGACGCCATCGGCCGGATGCAAGTTGAGAGTAGTCGCCAATCCGCGGCGGTGCAGATCCGCAAGGAAACGCTCTGGATCTGGGAATAGCTCGGGATTCCAGGTGTAGCCGGTCCATCCTGTACCGATCTCCGGATCGATCTCGACGAGATGCCAATCCATGTCAATAACCGCGACAGAGAGCGGAACCTTTTCCTCTTCGAACTTGTCCATGAGGGCGAGGTATTCCTCCTCGCTGTAGGCCCAGTAGCGGCTCCACCAGTTGCCGAGAGTGTAGCGCGGAATCACCGGGTTCGGCCCCGAAAGACGATGATAATCCCGCATCGCGGCCTGGTAGTCGTGGCCGTAACCAAAGAAGTACAGATCCGAACTGGCATGGTTCACGGATTCGGGACGTGCAGAGATCCAACCATCCTCGGACAACAGCGCAGTCGAAGAATCCTCAAGCACCGAGAATCCAGAAATGGA
Source organism: Actinomycetaceae bacterium (assembly GCA_039812645.1). Lineage (GTDB taxonomy): Bacteria > Actinomycetota > Actinomycetes > Actinomycetales > Actinomycetaceae > Ancrocorticia. Next base: position 9,226 of record JBDIAV010000001.1, on the reverse strand, counting down.
GAGCACGCCGCGCTCGAGCTCTGTTGCACCATCAACGAGGTCGAGTGTGCGTGCCGTTCCGTGAAGATTGCCCCGATGCCCATCAATCTGAGGGACCACGAAGCCGTAACGCCAGATGGAATAGTGTGCGTCGGTGGCACCTCTAACCAGCTGGACCGAAAGTCCAGCCTCGGAGAACTCCTTGCCGTCGTAACGCAAGCGGAGATACTCGGTGACGATCTCCAATCCGCCGTCGTCGTTACGTGTGACGGTAAATTCCGGAACGTCAAAGTCGCGTGAAGCAACCAACTGCGAACGCTCGTCAACGAATTGTCCGCTCTCGTGCCACTCCATACGAATGAGGCGCGGGGTGAGGATGGTGAATCGGTACGTGTCGCCGCTGACGACGGCCTCGGGGTGTGCGGGTGCCAGACGTCCGTCGGACATGGAAATCAAGAGAGGCTCCTAGTGAATCCTTGATGGATGATTGCGAGAGCAGCTGCCGCGACTCACATCAGTGGACGTCCTCGCCCAGGCCAACTGTTCCCGCATCCATCTTAGTTGTTATGTACGCTCGTCCGAAGAACACACACGAAATCCTCACCACGTGGACGGAAACGACGACGGCGTCTGCCCGCTCACCTACCGTTCCAGCTCACCTCCGGGCGGCAAACCTCCAGCCTGTACTATGGGCTGAGACCCCCACGACGAGGAGAGCACACATGAAGCGAGTCGAGCAGGAAATCTCCTGGGACGCTGACGGACATCCTATTCGTATCGGTATCACGCGATATGGTCACGGTCCCCTCATGCTCATGCTTCCCGCATTCAGTTCGATTTCTACTCGAACGGAGCTGTGGCCACTTCAAGAGTTGCTCGGCGAACATTTCTCCACCGTGTCTATTGACTGGCCCGGATTTGGGAATCTGCCACGCCCAAAGGTCGACTGGCGTCCGGAGCTGTACCGCGCCTTCTTGCAGCATGTCGTCGAGTCTGTTGTTCAGCCGGAGGTAACCGTCGCTGCTGGTCATGCGGCAGGTTACGCACTTACTCAGGCTGCCCATGTCCCCGGGAGCCTGGGTCGTCTCTGCCTGCTCGCCCCCACCTGGCGCGGGCCGCTGCCCACCATGGCGGGTAGTCGTAAGCCCATCTTCCGGACCATCGCGAAGAGTGTGGATCTTCCCGTTCTCGGTTCCGCCTTCTACCGGCTTAACGTGAGTAAGCCCGTCATGAACAAGATGTCAAACGGGCATGTCTACACGAGCCCCAACTGGCTTACCCCCGAGCGTATGGCAGACAAACTTCGCGTCGCCCACGCACCGGGCGCCCGTCACTCCTCCTTCCGTTTCGTCGCCGGTGAGCTGGATCCGTATCTCGGCCGGCAAGAGTTCCTGGATGACGCTTCTCGGATCGACGACGACGTCCTCGTCGTCTACTCCGGCGCCGGGCCCCGCAAGTCCACCGCCGAGATCAAGGCCTTGGTCAACCTGCGCAACGTCGTGGGAGTGAAGGTTCCGCTTGGCAAGCTCTCGTTCTACGAAGAGTTTGCGAGCCAGGCAGCAGACCCGATTGTAGAGTTCTGGGAGCATTCGCGGGCATAAAGCCGATCCCTTGTGCCGTAATGCCATCACCGCCAGAAAACTCTGAACGAACTTATCCACCTGTGCATAGAAAAAACGCGCGATAGAAAAGCCGTACACAATCGTCGCATGGGAATCAGATACTACGCGTACGCCTTCGACGGCGACATGACTCAGCAAGCAATAGACAATCCGGACAGCATTGTCTCGGACGATCCATTGGCAGATGCCTGGGGCTTCACTCCGGGTGCGACAGGCATACTGGACGCAACCTTCGAGCGACGGCTTCCCGAGAGCGACTTCCTCTATCTCGATAAGGCATGGCGAGGGCTGCAAAAAGTCACAGGGCCAGCCAATGACAGAGTTCTTCCTCGTCCTGCCTTCCGCATGTTTGAAGGCGACGTCAATTGGGGACCCTTTGGGCATGATCGATGGGTACGGATAGTCCCTCCACGCGAGGTTGTGACAATTGCTGCTGATCTTGCAGCACTCTCCGAAGAAGAGATCCGGGCAAAGTCAGATGGATCGGATTTTCTTCATCAGTCCGCAGATGAGGAGGCCGAATATATGATGAGATCCATTCGGATAGCAACAAACTTCGTGCAGGGATTAGTCAAAACTGGGCGAGGCTTCATCTACCTCATTCGTTGAACAACACCGGGATTCGGCCGGGCGCTGTCATCCCGGTCGAAAGCACCAACAACGCGACCATCGTGCCAGACCAGATCTTCGGCACCAGATCTTCGGAAACAACCAGATGGCATCGACCAATAACGATGTCATCCCTTGCGTGAGATATAAGACGCGTTACTCTGGAAGCATGAGTGACTACACCGTTTCACAGATTGGCCCCCTCAGCGATTGGATGAAGCTGGAGGGTGTGGCTCCTGGTAAGAAGTTCATCGAAGGTGAACTCGAGTCCGCCTTCTTCGGCATTTCCGTCAATGTGACTGAACCCGGCGGCGAATCGCCGTTTTGGCACACCCACTCCAAGATTGAGGAGATCTACGTATTCCTTGAAGGAACCGGAGAGATCGCACTCGATGACGAGGTTCTTCCCATCGAAGCGGGCACGGTCGTACGTGTAGGAACCGATACCTGGCGCGCTCTGCGTTGTCTACCAGGCAGCGATGTTCCGCTGCGCTGGCTGTGCATCCGCGGTGGCGGAGACACATTGGCCACCATCGGAAACGACGCCGACATCGATCAAGAGCGTCCCTTCCCTTGGAATTAGTGAGGTACTCCGAGCTCATGGCCTCCATCCCTACCCCGATATCTGCCCTTAGCGTTGGCTATCGCACTTATATGGGCGATTTCTGACGCTAAGGGCAGATTTGGATGCGAATGTGTTTACCCATGAGCAGGATCATTAGCTGGAACTCACTGCGATTGTCGTAGGGCACAGCTAACCTAGAAGCCATGCCGACACCAGAGTCTTCACCCGAGTACCGTGAAGCAATCGAAAGTGCCTCCAAGGAGTGGAAAAACTCACTTCTAGATGTTGGAGGAAATAATCGCCTGCTCTACTTCAAACAGACCTCCGGGCAGCTCGATTTGAAGAAAGCAAACGAGGAAGCCTTACAGCAGCTCCTCGGCGGAAAATCTGTTCCAGTGACACGTCTCTTCCCGGATTCTATACGCGCAGCAGATGCAGTCAAAGCTTGCCGAAAACTGGCCGCAAAGCAGAAGGAAGCTGTCGAAGAATATGGCGTGTCCGTAACCTATCTAGCTCTCGGGCTTGCCTCCTGGGGTGGACACATAGACGCGACGACAGGCCACGACCTGGTCGGCGAGTGCAAAGCAAACTCAAAAAAACCGGTTCCAAATGCTCCAATATTCTTGCGGTCGGTCTCAATCGAACGCAAAGGTGGCCACAATGAGTCTTGGACGATCAAGCTCGCTGAAGATATGCAACTCAATGGCGTACTCACCCATGTCTTAAAGGCCGAGGGCGCCCTGATCGACGAAGACGCGCTGTTGAGCATCTTCAATAACCAGGTTGATAACGAGACTGTACTCGCTGACGCATATGAAGCACTGAGCGTTGCGTGTGCAGATGTCAGAGGATTCAAAGCCACACCAGCGAACATCATTGGCACCTTCACATATCAAAAACAGCCGATGGTCAACGATGTAACTGATATCAACGCGCTGATGGCCTCCGACTTAGTTGCGGCACTCGCGGGCAACGCGAAGGCATCGAGTATTATCCGCTCCTCAGCCACCAACGTGGACGTCAGCGAACACGATCCTGACTACACACCGCCCGAATCAGAGTTTCTTGTTCTTGACGCAGACGCAAGCCAATCGTTTGTCGTGAACGCCGCTATCGCCGGTAGAAACTTAGTGGTTCAAGGCCCTCCCGGAACGGGCAAAAGCCAAACGATTGCAAACGTCATCGCGGCACTTATTGCGGAAGGTAAACATGTACTGTTCGTCGCTCAAAAACGAGCTGCCATCGAGGCCGTGCTGGATCGACTGAAGCAAGTAGGTCTTGACCATCTATTACTAGATCTATTTGCCGCAGATAATTCTCGTCGTTTTGTCAGCGAGCAACTACGGGCCTCACTCGAAAGACAAAACACGGTTACGTTGCCGGACGTATCTCAGCTACATGACCGACTTGAACGAAACCGTACACGTCTGGTTTCGCACAAGGACGCCCTGTTCGATGCCTCACACGGCTGGGGGATTAGCATATCCGAGCTTCGCATCAAGTCATCGGCGGTGCCTAGCGATGCACGAAGAAACCTCAGGCTTCCCACATCGACTTTCCAGAATTGGACGCCAAGCACGCTCGAAGAGCTGGCTGAAGATTTGGACTCCCTTTACCGTCTGGGCGCTTTAGCCCCCGGATGGGCTGATAGTTCTCACTGGAATTGCACTTCTTTGCAATCACGCGAAGAACTGCAACGTGGCCTCACCGCAGCACAACATTTGCAAGGGTTACTCCACTCCACCCAACACCGCCGTGACCTACTTGCAGAACATGCTGGTTACGGCCCACCCACACACTGGCATCAAGTATCGGACTTGGTCACGATGCATCGTAGTCGGCTCAATTTCCGCGAATCCTCTCCTGAGATTCTGGAGGATCCTGATATCGACGCCGTCCTCGCCTCTCTAGATCACGTTTATCGAAAAGCCAATCCAGGGATCAATCGGCAGAGAATCAAAGACGCGCGACGACGTCACAAATCTGCCTTTTCTCTCTTCTCAAAATTCAAGACGGCCCACCGAAGCCTGTATATATCGACTGTCAAAGAAGTCCAGTACCTTCGACAGCGTTGGCACACAGATCGAGAGCCGTTCGCTGATATCGAACTTAACCAAATCGATTCCATGTTGGCGCAGGCCCGTGATGCGTCCACCACTCTTTCGACAATGACAAGCGGATCTGATATTTTCCAAATTTCTTTCGATGAGCTGAAAGCGCTGCTTGATGCCCTTGTAACTGACGAGAACGTTGCTCATCGATTCGTAAGCGCCAACGAGTTGCAAGCGAAGCTGCGGCAACACGGCCTGGAACAAGTAATCGCGATGATTCGGAATCATCTCTCGGAGGGTAAGGAGCTTTCAAGTCCACCAAGTGAAATTCTTCGATGGGTTACGTTCCAGTCGATCCTGAATGATGCGATCTTTCAATCACCGGAATTGGCCACGTTCCAAGGCGAAGAAATTGTAGCCATCACTGACCAATTTCAAAAAGATGATAAGAAACATCTGGCGGCGAATGCCGCTAGAGTGCGTCGACGTGCTGCGGAATTTCTCAAGACCGCGTTCGATGACTTTCCCGATCAACACAGTCTGCTCCGGACTGAAGTAACGAGAAAGCGGGAATTTCGCCCCGTTCGCAAGCTCCTCGCGGAGGCTCCCAACGTGCTACTCGCCTCGAAACCGGTTTGGGTAATGAGCCCATTGCAAGTATCACGCGTATTGCCAGCAAATCAATGCTTCGATGTGGTCATTTTCGATGAAGCGAGCCAAGTTAAGCCTGCCGACGCAGTGCCTGCACTCATGCGCGCGAAGCAAGCAATCGTTGCAGGTGACAGTTGGCAGCTTCCTCCAACCGAGTTCTTCAGCAAAGTGATGGAGGACACTGACACCGAAGACGAAGAAATCGAGCTCAGCTCGGCAGCGAGTGGCCAGCCAGTTAATGAAACTCCTCGCCAAAGTTACACCCGTGACGCGGAGAGCATCCTCATTTCAATGGATCGTTTACTCGTAGGTCAAAGCCGAAGCCTACAGTGGCACTATCGCTCAAGGGACGAACGTCTTATAGCAACCTCCAACGAACATATCTACGATCGCAGTTTGATAACTTTCCCCGCTATTGACTCAATCGATGCAGTACGTCATGTTGCTGTACCGCCAAGCCGAGGCATCGGCTCAACCACCAATAGCCCGGAACTCGAAGTGATGCAGGTCGTTGACCTGGTGAAACAGCATGTGCAGGAACACTCGTCTGAGAGCCTCGGGGTGATCACTTTTGGAATCAAACATCAACAAAGGATAGAGGCTGCCCTAGACGAGGCGATGCGACAAGACCCAGAATTTGAAGCAGCGCTCTCAAGTTCGCCAACAGAGCCGTTCTTCGTGAAGGCAATCGAACGGGTACAAGGAGACGAACGAGATTCGATCATCCTGGCCGTCGGTTATGGGAAAGGACTCGACGGAAAACTCCGCTACTTCTGGGGGCCAATTCTCAGAGACGGTGGTGAACGACGGCTAAATGTCGCAATCAGCCGCGCGAAGAGAAGAATGACCTTGGTGACGAGTTTTTCCGCTGACGATCTCGCCGTCGACGCTCATCCTTCTGCCGGTTACAAACTGATGTATCACTTCACACGTTTCATGGCCTCCCGCGGCGAAAATTTGAGAGATGGCAATGTGAGTAGCGTTCCACTCAATCCTTTCGAGATCGATGTGAAGACACGATTAGAAGCTGCAGGACTCGCTCTGGACACTCAAGTAGGCGTTGGGCAGTATCGTATTGATTTCGCAGTTCGACACCCAGAGAAACCAGGCCGACATGTACTCGCAGTGGAGGCCGATGGCAGGTCATATCATTCTGGGCACACCGCGCGAGAACGTGACCGGCTGCGCCAACAACTCCTCGAAGCACGAGGGTGGAGGTTCCACAGAATTTGGAGTACTGATTGGTTCAATAATGCCGACACAGAAGTCGAGAAGGTAATTCAGTCTTACAAGGCTGCGTTGCTGGCCGACGAGAACGGCGAGCCGTCAATAGCATCGGATACGAAAAACGAGCAGTATTCGGTAGAGGAAAAACCCCAGCGGTCATTACCTCGCCCACCTATTGCTAGGCACGCGAACATCACCGATTATCCAGACTCAGACCTGATCTCGCTCCTGACATATATACGATCAGACAACATTCTCAGATCAGCCGAAGACGAGAAGCGTCTCATGAAAGAAGAACTTGGCTTCAGCCGACTCGGCCCTCGCATCGCGCGGACGCTTGAGCGAATACAGCAATTTGATACACGGAGCTAGTTCTCAATGAAAATTGCATCAGGGTTGAGGTGAGAGGCAGGAGGGTAACCTTCTCCACCTCTCACACCACGTACGTTCGGTTCAATACAGACGGCGGTTCGTCAGATCGTACGGTCTGCGCACGTGTGTTCATTCCTGCTACCGAAGCCCCGGAAGGACCCGCTCGCAGAGCTCCTGAGGCCATCTCCATCTACCCCGACATCTGCCCTTAATGTTGGCTATCGCACTTATATGGGCGATTTCTGACGCTAAGAGCAGATGTCGATGAGCCCTGAGCCGCGTTACGACCGAGGTTCTCCGAAGGAGGCACACCCAGGCGGAGGCGGCCAGTGCCGAGGCCACATGGGTGCATCCATGAGCCCCAAATGTCACTAGAGCACCGCGAAACAGCGGCGATCGCCCATGGGTCACGTACCCGGCCAGAGAAGCCGTACCTACCAAGACACCCATCGTGGCAATTCCGTGATAGGTGTGCTTCTTCGAGAAGCCTCCCCTTCGGAATGCTTCTGGCAGTGGCAAGAATGCTGGCGCGCGCTCGGCAACCAACCTGGAGGAGTCGGCAAGTGTCACCAACTCCTCGGCATCGTTAATGCACCAAGCTACGAATAATCCGAGAGAGACTGCTTGGGCCTTATCCACGGTAACCACTTATCAACAGGACGATCTTCACTAGTTACGCTACCATTAGTAGCATAACTATGGGAGAGGAAACCGAACAGATGAAGAATCCTGGAGGACGACCGCGTAATGCCGAGGCCAGCCAGGCGGTACTGACATCAACGATCAGGCTCTTGAGTGAACGTGGATATGCCGGACTTCGCATCAACGACATTGCCGAGGCATCAGGGGTGGCGAAGACAACCATCTATCGCCGTTGGCCGACGATGACTCACCTCGTCGTCGGCGCAATGGAGCACGCCCTGGGACAACGGTCGTTTGAACCCACCGGGAACACCGAACATGACCTCGACCACCTCACCGAAGTGGCACTGACAAGCCTGATAGGCGAAGGAGAATCATTGCTGGCAATTGCCTTCGACATTCATCACCAAAGCGATCCCGATCTGCAAACCGCATATCGCCGACGCATCATCGACCCTATCCAAGAACAAGCCATCCTCCTTATCACGAAAGCCCAGCAGCACGGAGAACTAGACAAAAGCTGCCAACCCGAAGCACTAGTGGATGCGGCAATCGGAGGAATAATCTACAGAATCGCCATACTCGGAGAACCAATGACAATCAACCAAGCCAAACAATTCTGGCGCGAGATCAGCCAATACTGACATCTTCTTCCCCCGTACACAGGTTGGATCACAGACTTGCGCTTCTCAACGAGGAGCCAAGTATGGGTGTTGCTCCGCCAGCAGAAAACAAGCCATGCGGTAGCGAGGAGCGCTGCCGGTGCGTCAGAGTTCTAGGAGTAGACAGCCCGAGGTACTGTTCGGGGCGGGTTGGAAGCCGTGCCGAGCGTAGAGCCTTGCGGCAGGATTGCCGTCCTCGACATAGAGGCTGATCGAGCTGACGCCGCGAGTTCGTGCCTGCTCAGCCACTTGATTCAGGAGCCGTCCACCAATCCCTCGGCCACGATGGTCTGAGTGGACCCAGATACTTAGCTCAGGAATGGCGTCCGCAACGAACCCATAGCCAGGGTCTTCTGCGGTGAAGTAGCGCAACCAGACCACCGCGACGGTCACGCCTTCCTCGCCTTCGGCGACGAGTCCGAAGTCCTCGCCGCTCGGCCACCCATCGTAGTAGTGGCGAAACTGTGGAGTGTCCTGAACCTCGCGCAGGGTGAAGCGTGGACCGTTCGAGTTCAGGTTGTCGAAGGTCGCCCGAGCGAGCAACCCACGGTCTGTCACCGTCGCTTCTCTCACAGAGTCAAGGGTCATGCTGTTCGACACACCCTCAGAATAAAAACACCACTTTTGGCCTACTGCCCGCGATGCCTGGGAACCCTACTGCCAGGGAACCCGCCGCGCCGTCGTCCAAAACGAAAAGACCCGGCCGAAGCCGGGTCTTTCTCTTGGTGGGCGATACTGGGATCGAACCAGTGACCTCTTCCGTGTCAGGGAAGCGCGCTCCCGCTGCGCCAATCGCCCATGCGAGTTTGTCCTCGCGGTCAGGATTAACAGCAAAGCTGCCTTTCC